>WRLW01000008.1 GCA_009777435.1 Oscillospiraceae bacterium
CTTGGATTGCTGCTGCTGTTCAGGCTAAAGCCGCCCAAACGGCCTATGTTCAAAGACGCCGCGCTTGAAACGGCCGCCGCCGGCGCCGATGCCGAAGAAGAAAGCGGCCGCCCCGGCGCCGGGCATATCAAAGACAAGCGCGTGTGGCGCCTCAAGGACAAAGACGAGGAGTGAATAGTTACTCAGGGCAGACGAATGAATGTGTATTGCACAATTCCCGATGTGCTGCCGTAGGGGCGACCGTCCCCGGTCGCCCGCGTCCGCGCGTGTGGTAAAATGAGCCGCGGACGCACACTGTGCGTCCCTACAGGGGTTGCCGAATTTCGTCGTGCCGGGGTGGTATTGTGTGGTCGTAGGGACGCACATTGTGCGTCCGCCGTTCCCCCGCGTTCATCGGCACGGCGCAGGGTTGCGGGCGACCGGGACGGTCGCCCCTACGGAGATTTGTGCAATATAGACACTCATGCTCTTGCCCTGATATGCCTGCCGGCAGGGATACGCTATAAGGAGCGAATTTCCAATGAAAAAAACAGGAATTTTCTTAATAATTACGGCCATTCTGCTGTTATCTCTCGCCGCCTGTTCGGGCGTGGACGCAGCGCCAACACCCTCGCCCGCCCCAACACCGGCGCCACAACCGACGCCATCGCCCACGCCCCAGACCGTATCCTACACACAAGCCGATTTAGAAACGGCTATGGCAAACTCAAAAAAGGGCATGGATAACTTTCTCTCGGCTTACCCCGATTATGTTAGCGGTAGACAAAGCTTGGGAAGCAGCACCGTAAGCAGCAGCGACCCTGCGGGGAAATTTGAGGGATATTGGGTCTGGGGAAGCATAAAAGACGGCGCGCCTGATGGCGCCTGTTCACTGTATCTCTCCAAAGGCGAAACAGCGCAATATAATTCATACGATTTTACCAACGCAATACTCGGCACATTTGTAAACGGGAAACTGAATGGGCTTGGCTATATCAAAAACAGCGGATTTACTTATTCAGGATACTTTAAGGATAATAAGTTTGACGGAAAAGGAATCTATGAAGAGCAAGATCAGCGTTGGGCGGGTGAATGGATAAACGGTTCGTTCACAGGCTATGGGGTTGTGTTTAATTTCCTGACAGAGGGCAGTTATAGCGGGTATTTTGAAAATGGTGTTTTGCAAGGATTAGGCTCTTTGCGTATCGACGAAGGAACATGGTTCGGGAATTTCAAAGACGGTGAGCTTGTAATGCCGCTTGGCTTCGACAAGCACGCCGACCAGGAACGCGCCGCAGATTCAAGCGCAATGGCAAACGCTTACGCGTAAGTTTGTATTCCATGTGCCGGCAATGGCTTGCCGGCGCGGGAGAATAAAATAATGAGGTAACACAATGTCAAAAAAAGACCCGAAAAAAATCTCCCGAACGGCCGCGTCTCAAAAGAAGCACCAGATGGAGTCCGGGGCGTTAGAGGCGCGCGGCGGCGCGCTGTCGCTGACAGCCGAGATATTCGCGCTGATACTGCTGGCGGTATACCCTCTGTATCTCAACAGCGACAGGTATATCGCGTTAGTCAAGCACAAGACCAACTTCCTGTGGATGACGTCGCTCATATTAACGGTGGCTCTGGCTCTGGTCGCGCTGGCCTTTTTGGGCATCGCCAAATCACATGATAAAACACGCCCGGTCTTATACGCGGCGGACTGGGCGGCCGTGGCCTACCTCGCGTGTATAATCCTGTCGTGCGTGACCTCGCCGCTCACAAGCGACAAGCTGGGCGCCGGCCGTTTTGAATACTTCATGTGGGGCAACGCCAACCCGTCTAATCCCCGGTTAGAGGGCCTTGTTACATGGAGCTGTTATCTGCTGGCTTATTTCGCGGTTTCCCGCTTGTTCAGGCCGCGTGAGCGCGACTGGGCCATCTTCGCCGTGTCGGCCAACCTGCTCGCGCTGATAGGCTTTTTCCAGTTCATCGGGCATGATTTTCTTGACTTATACCCATATGAGCGCGAGGGCATGGCATACCCTTATGGCTGGATAGACATCCATTTCCGCTCAACGCTCGGCAACGTTGACGTGCTGTCGGCGTATGTCGGCATCGTCATACCTTTTTTCATGGTGCTGTACTGCAAGGGCGCGGGCAAGCTGCGCTTCATATACCTGAGCGCCGTAGTGACCAATTTTATGCTGATGATACTCGGCGGGGCCGACGGCGGCAAGGTGGGGGTGCTGGCGGCTCTGACGGCCGTTTTCGTGCTTGTGCTGACCGACCGCACGGCCCTGACCCGTTTCGCGTCCGCGCTGGGGCTGTCGTCTCTGTCGTGCCTGTTGATAACCGCCGCGCAGGACGCGCGCGAGGTGTATAACTCGACCGGTTTCCTGCATAGGATGACATGGGGCGGGCATATGCTGTCAAGCGTTTGGTTTTTGGCGGGGCTTGCGGGGCTTGCCATAGCCGCCGTGATAAGATTCGCGCCCATACCCTTCAACCCGAAAGCGTACAGGCTCGCGGGCCTTATAGCGTCGGCGGTTATCGTGGTAGGCGGCGTCGCGGGTCTGGAAATCGTGGGCGCGCGCGCCGGCAGCGACCAAAGCGTCGTCTATCAGGCCAGACAGGTCATGCACGGGCGCATGGAGGATCATTACGGTTCGGGCCGCGGCTTTGTGTGGAGGCGCACCATGACGGTCATCGCCGAGCGCCCGCTGCTCGGCACCGGCCCGGACACGTTTTACAACGCCTTCTGGTCGTTTCAGCGCGAGGCCATGGACGTGACCGGCACGCCTTTTGACAAGGCGCACAACGATCTGCTTGAGATCGCGGTATGCTCGGGACTGCTTGGGCTGGCGGCATATCTGGCGCTGCTGGGCGGCGTCGCGTCGCGCGCCGTCTCAAAGCTCCAAAAATCGCCTTGGATGCTGGCGGCGTCGGTGGCGGCGTTCGGCTTCTTTGTCCAAAGCCTGTTCGGCGTGAGCGTGCCCCTTGTAACGCCGTTGTTCTATGTCATGCTGGGCACAATAATATCCCTGTCGAAAAACGGCGTCAAATCGGCGCAATCATGATTCGAGGTGCGTTTTATGCGGCCTTATCTGTTTGTAAAAAGAGCGGGCGATATCGTGCTGTCCGCGGCGGCGGCCCTGATTTTACTGCCCTTTTTGCCTGTGGCGGCATTGGTTATCAAGCTCGACAGCCCGGGGCCGGTTTTCTTCACGCAAAGGCGCGTGGGCAAGGACAAGCGGATATTCAAGCTGTATAAATTCCGCACCATGCGCACCGACGCGCCCAAGGATACGCCAACGCACCTGCTGTCCGGCGCGCGGGCGCACATAACGCCGCTCGGCGCCTTCATGCGGCGCGCCAGCATCGACGAGCTGCCGCAGCTTGTCAATATCCTGCGGGGCGACATGAGTATAGTGGGGCCGCGCCCGGCGCTGTGGAACCAGGACGACCTTGTGGCCGAGCGCGGCAAATACGGCGCGAACGGCGTCCGGCCCGGGCTGACCGGACTGGCTCAGGTCATGGGCCGCGACGAGCTGCCCATACCCCAAAAGGCGGCGTATGACGGGCAGTACGTGGCCGAGCTGGGCTTTTTGTCCGACTGCCGCATAGTAATGAAAACCTTTGCCGGCGTGATAGCCGGCAAAGGCGTTGTGGATAGCTGAGGGGGGCGCACGCCGCGCGTCAGCCGCGCGAGAGATACTCTAAATTTTTCCTTATAAGCTCGCCGCGAAGCCTTACGCAGTCCGCGCTGCGCAGCGGATCCTCCGGCGTGTTGAACACATAGTCGGTCAGACGCGCCAGCGTCGTCCTCGCCACATGCGTCCTCGTATCGGAGGACGCGTAATATATATACACATATTCGCCGTCAGCAATGGCTCCGTTTGTGAAAACGACGTTTGAGACGTCGCCCGTGCGCTCGCCGCCGCGCGGGGCTATCAGGTATCCGCCCGGCCTTGCCGTGCAGCGCGCGGGGTCGTCTAAGGCGGTCGCGAACGCGTAGATAACATACCGCAGGCCGGCGGCCGTGTTTCTAACGCCGTGCGCGATATGTATAAAGCCCCGCCCGGTCTTTATGGGCACGCAGCCCGCGCCGTTTTTGGCCTCCTTGACCGTGTGGTATACCCTATCGTCGATTATGGTCTCCGCCCCCGTTACGGGGTCGGTTATGTCGTCGCACAGCGCGAAGCCTATACCGCCGCCCGAGCCGGTTTCGATGAAACCGTCCTGCGGCCTTGTGTAAAAGGCATATTTCCCGTCCACAAGCTCCGGGTGCAGCACCACGTTGCGCTGCTGCGCCGACGGGGTTTTCAAATTCGGCAGCCGCGTCCATGTTTTCAAATCAGCCGTGCGGACTATGCCCGCGCAGGCGACCGCAGCCGAGGGGTCGGCGCTTGAATCGTCGTGTGATTCCGAGCAGAACACCCCGTATATGTACCCGTCCTCGTGCGGGGTCAGGCGCATGTCGTATACATTGGTCTCATTTGGCTCGGTATCGGGCAGCTCGACGGGATAATCCCAAAAGGAAAAGCCTTCCGTCGGGCTTTCGCTCTCGGCGACGCCGAAAAAGGATTTGCGGTCGCCGCCCTCGATGCGCGCGATAAGATAATATTTCCCGTTAAGCTTTATGCTCCCGGCGTTGAACACGGCGTTTACGCCGAGGCGTTCCATAAAAAACGGGTTTGTACTCTCGTCAAAGTCGTATTTCCAAAACGGCGGTATATGCTCCGCCGTCAAAACAGGGTTCTCATACCTGTCAAAGATCCCGTTATAGAAATTCGAGACGCTGTTTTTCCGGCCGATAAGCTCGCCGTACTCCCCCATCAGCTTCGCGTATGTACGCATATGATCTCCCTCTTCATCAGCTCAAAAACCATCCTGCCGTTATGGTATGGGCATTTCCACTGTCCCGCTATCGGATGCCCGGACACGGGGCGGTCATTCTCGTCCACTTCCCAGAACCACTCCGAGCCGCCGCGCTTGTCGGCAATATGCTCCATTATATAGCCGAACACCGCGCGGGCGGCCGCCAGATACTTTTCATGGCCGGATTTTTGGTATTCGTTTATAAAGCCGACCACCGCCTCGGCCTGCACCCACCATACCCTGTTCCTGTCCACACAGCCGCCCGTGCGCTCGTTATACAGCGCCCTGCCGTCGAAGGCGGCGTCCAAAATATTATCGGCGACCTGTGTGTTGAACGCGCTCATCTGCGCGGAGCGCGCATAGCCTATGGCGCCGCACGCGAGGTCGATAAGCCACGCAGCCTCTATATCATGCCCGTATGAGTGTACGTCGGCCAGCGAACGGTAATGGTCGTCGAAAAAGACCGAGAGCCTTTTGTTTTCACGGTCGTATATCCTGCTCTCTATAAGCTCCAGAACGCCCTCAAGCGCCGACTTTACAGCCGTGTCGCCTGTGACCTGATAAAGCGCCGTATACGCCTCGGCGAGGTGCAGGATGGTGTTCATGGTCTTTGTCACCGCCGCGCCCGACGCGTTGACCGTTTCGTTGTCGGCCAGCTTCTCGTTGCCGCAAGGCCTGAAGCTCCTGTCAAAGCTCTCGTTATAGCCCTCCGCGGCCTTGCACTTTGTCTCGATAAGCGAAAAGATATCGCGGGCAAGCCTGAGCGCGCCGGGATCCTTTGAAGCCGCGTGATACGCCGACAGGGCATAAACCGCGAACGCCTGATTATAGGTGTGCTTGAGCGTTTCGGCGGGCAGGCCGTCGTATGTCATAGACCAATACACGCCGCCGAACTCGCGGTCAACGGCCCGCTCTATGAACTCAAACGCGCGCGCGGCATAGCCTAAGCTATCCGCGTCGCCGGCGACCGAATAGGCGTTTGAGAAAAACCACAGGATTCTGGCGTGCAGCAGCACGCCCTTATCGGCTTGCTTATCGGTTTTAAGGCTGTCGTCGGTCTCGCCGTAAAACCCGCCGTGCCTCGTATCGGCCAGAGCTTTCCAAAAGGGCAGTATGACCGAGCGCAAATGCCGCGCCGCCTCGTCCTTCATAACACGGTCACTCATTTATACAGCCCGTAGACCTCGTTGACGTCTAAGACATACATAACGCCGTTGCCGGGCTCGTCTATTTTCAAATGGCTCCTTATCGACTCGACGATGCCGTCTTTTGAGTCGTTTTTGGTAAGGATAAAGACTACTTCCTTTTCCGGCTCGATTTCCACCGAAAACAGCTTCTGAACCTCATGGATGCCCGCGCCCCTCGCGTTCATGATGGTGCCGCCCTTGGAGCCGGCCTTGCTCGCGGCGTCGATTACATCCTCCGCCTTGCCCTTACTGACGACAACATATATTACGTTATACATACCCTTTCCTCCCTCGGTAATCGGCGAACTTTCGCCGACCACGTTCTTGCTGCCGATAAATTCAGGTACGGAATACGAAAACGCGATTCCCTTATGCGGTTTTGCAAACTCCATATCTCCGCTTATACCGCTTATCGCCCCGGCGGCCAGCTCGCTTTCGATCACCATGGTTACGATCTCCTTGCGCACCTCGTTCAGTCCCAAAAACTCCAGCAGGCGGCTGTTTACCGTGCCCCTGCCTATGGATATGGTTCCGCCCTTCACACCGTATTTTTTAGCGAATTTCAATGTCTTGGAGGCGTCGCCGATGGTTACTACGCAGCATATCAAGCTAAATCCCGCCATAGTCTTATCACACCTCGTTTTTCCTTGATTTGAATTTGTAGATCAGACCCAATACCTGCAGCGCTATCAGAGGCGTCATCGCGACCATGGCGATAACGCCGAAAGAATCAATCAGTATATCCGCGTATTCTATGGCCTCGGACGCCCCCTGCGCGAAGGCCAGAACAAAGGTCGCCGTCATCGGGCCTGACGCCACGCCGCCCGAATCAAAGGCTATGCCGACAAAAATCTTGGGCACAAAAAACGTCATGGCCATTGACAGCACATACCCCGGAAGCAGATAGTGCCAAAGCTGTATCCCGGGGACGACTATGCGCAACATGGCCAGACCCACGGCAAACGCCACGCCTATGGAAAGGGTCACCAAGACGATTTTCCTCTTGATATATCCGCTGGTGACGCTCTCTATCTGACGCGTCAGCACATAAACGGCGGGTTCGGTGAGAATGACCAGCATCCCCAGCACAAACCCCAAGCCCACAAGGAGCATTTTGTTATCATGCGACGCCAGGCTGTAGCCTATAATATTGCCCAAATTCATAAACCCGGCGTTCACGCCCACCAGAAAAATGATAAGCCCGACATATGTATATAAAAAACCCGCCAGCATCTTGCCAAAAGACCTGTGATGCAGCCGGAAGCTTCTTCTTTGAAAAATGAAAAGCAGTAAAACCATAGGCAGCAGGGCTATAAACGACTCAAACGCAACCTGTGGTATCTCAGCTATGAACGGGCCGAACAGCGAACCTGTATCAATGTCGTGGATCTCCAAAAAGCCTACCACGGTATCCGTTTTGACAAACAGGTTCAAAATCAAAACGCCGAGAATGGCGCCGGTGGACATCACGCCGACCAGCCCAAAGCTGTCGTCCTCCGCGGATTTACTGTCCTTCTTCATGGCGGCCACGCCGAGCGACATCGCCAGCACGAGCGGAACCGTGAGCGCGCCGGTGGTGGCGCCGGAGGCGTCGAATCCGATGGCCAGCATATCCGAGGACGAAAATACGGCCAGAATTAAGATCGCGCCGTAGGTCACGGCGAATACTACATTCAGCGCGACATTTTTCACTATCCTTAATATCCCCAGAGCGAGCATGATCCCGGTGCCGATCGAAACCGCAACCAGAATCACGGCCATCGAAATATAGCCGCCCATGACCGAAGATACCTGACCGGCCAGCACCTGCAGGTCAGGCTCCCCGATATTCACAAAAAATCCGAGCAGGAAGCCTACGATAATGACAAACCACAGCTTGTTTGATTTCAAAAACGTCTCGCCCATATGCTTGCCAAACGGCATGATGCCCAGCTCGATGCCAAACAGCAGTATAGACAACCCCAAAACTATGGCCGCCGCGCCAAATATAAAATGAAGCACAGCCATGCCCGAAGCGGGCGCCAGCGTGAAATTAAGGATAAGCACGAGTATGACCACCGGAGAAACCGCGGACGAAACCTCTTTGAATTTGCTCAGTAATACATTCAATCGCCTATCCTCCCAACGCCAGAATAGAGCCGCCCTGAAAAACACCGCGGAATAACGGCGGCGCGCGCTTGATAAGTATATCATCAAGCAGGCGGCAATTCAAGCCCCCGCGCGGACATTTCCCGCTCTTGGCCGTGGCATGGCGGCTCCGGGCCTGATACCTGCCGGCACAGGCCCGGAGCCGCCGGGATTGCCGGTAATCTCATTCCGGTCTCAGTTCCACGACGACCTCGCATGACAGCGCGCATTTTTTGAGGTCGTGACCCGACACGCATACAAGCCTCCCGCTTGACAGGGCCTTGTCAAGCCCGCCGCGCGACAGGCCGAGCTTTTTGCGCAAAACATGCTCCGCCCTGATTTTCAAAGGCTGCTCCGGGGCAATGCGTATTTGTACAGGCTCGCCGCGTCCCGCGTCCTCGCCGGTAATTTCGATTTCCGGCGGGCCGGGTTCGGCGCCGCTATGCTTTATAAGCGCGGCGTCCGAGGCGCAGCGCGTGGCTATGCCCGGCTCGTTATCGAGGAAGCCTCGCAGCAGGCCGGGAGGCAGCGACCTCGCGGCGGCGCGCGTCAAAACCGTGAGGTTCCATGTGGTATCGCAGACCGGGCATTTGTAAATCAGCCATACGTCTAAGCTTTTTTGCTGTGCGTTCACCCTGAAAAGCCCGGATGAGACGAACCCGGTCTTGACACCGCAGCGTTTGCAGTACCTAACCGCTGTCGGCGCGGCCTTTATCCGCACCGTCCATATTATGCTCTTCAATCACCAAAATCCTTCCCGTATTGAGCGTTTCAATCAGGAAGGCGCTGAACGGGGGACTATGCCCAAGGAATCTTTTCATTAACAAATCGCTCCTTTTGCGGTCATTTTTTGAGGTATAACTAAAAGCCGCGCGGGGCGCAATGGCCCGACACGGCTTTCGGCAATCGTCTATGGCCCGCCAAGCGGGCCGCGCTCCAAACCCGAAATCGTGTCCTCTAACCCTCGTTTTTGCCGCTCGGAGACAAGCCGCGCGTCACGCGGCGGCTCCGCTCAGGCATATACGTTTTGGTTAAAGGACTATAAACATCGGACGTCCTCCGTCGGTTTGGAGTGCGTATACAGTATACGCCGCCCAACACGAAATGTCAAATTCACCGCTTTACTTGAACCCGCGGATATGATATATTTATTCACAATGATTGAAACATGGAGCGTGAGCCTATGACAGAACTGCTTGAACTCAAACGCGCCGCCTGCCGCGTGCGGCGCGGCATAATCGACGCGACCCACGCAGGCAAATCCGGGCATCCGGGCGGCTCGCTGGGGGCGGCCGATATCTTGACCATGCTGTATTTCAGCGAGATGAACATAGACCCGGAGCGGCCGGATATGCCGGGGCGCGACCGTTTTGTGCTGTCGAAGGGACACAACGCGCCGTGCCTGTACTCGACGCTGGCCAACCGCGGCTTCTTCCCGGTTTCAGACCTGCTTACGCTGCGCAAGCAGGGCAGCCACTTGCAGGGCCATCCCTCCATGCGCAGCACGCCCGGCGTTGATATGTCCACCGGCAGTCTGGGGCAGGGCGTGTCGGCGGCGTGCGGCATGGCGCTGGCGGCCAAGGTCAAAAAAGAAGAACACCGCGTTTACACGCTGCTTGGCGACGGCGAGCTGGCTGAGGGAGAATGTTGGGAGGCTTTCATGTTCGCGGCGCATCACAAGCTCGATAACCTGTGCGTTATCATCGACGTCAACGGGCTTCAGATCGACGGCAGGACTCGCGACGTCATGAACAGCGAGCCGCTCGACAAAAAAATGGAGGCGTTCGGCTTCAGCGTGATCGATACCCGCGGCAACGACTTCGAGGCTCTCGAAAGCGCGTTCGCGGCCGCGCGCTCCGTCAAGGGGCGCCCGGCGTGCGTGCTGGCGCGCACGGTAAAGGGCAAGGGCGTGAGCTTCATGGAGGATCAGGCGTCGTGGCACGGAAAGGCCCCCAACGACGCGGAGCATGAGAAAGCGGCCGCCGAGATAGACGCCGAGCTTGAGCGGCTGGGAGGTGAGCGGTAATGACGGCAAAAATCGCGACCCGTGAGAGCTATGGCAAGGCGCTGGTCGAGCTGGGCGCTAAACGCGGCGACGTGGTGGTGCTTGACTGTGATTTGAGCGAGGCGACCAAGACGTGCCTGTTCCGCGAGGCGTATCCGGCGCGGCATTTCAACTGCGGCATCGCGGAGGGCAACATGATGGCCGTGGCGGCCGGAATCGCGGCCGGCGGACTGGTGCCGTTCGCGTCCACCTTCGCCATGTTCGCCGCCGGCCGTGCCTTTGAACAGGTGCGCAACAGCATAGGTTACCCGCATCTTAATGTAAAGATCGGCGCGACGCACGGCGGTATCAGCGTGGGAGAGGACGGCGCGTCGCACCAATGCTGCGAGGATTTCGCGCTTATGCGCAGTATCCCCGGCATGACGGTCATCTGCCCCGCGGACGACATCGAGGCCCGCGCGGCGGTCATGGCGGCCTGCGAGCATGAGGGGCCTGTATATCTGCGCTTCGGGCGCGCCGCCGTGCCCGTATTCCACGGGCCGGACTATAAGTTTGAGATCGGAAAGGGCGAGACCGTGCGCGGCGGCGGCGACCTGACCTTCATCGCGACCGGGCTGATGGTCTGCGAGGCGATGCTGGCGGCGGAAGCGCTGTCCGCGGAGGGCGTTTCGGCGCGCGTTATCAATATGGCGACCATAAAGCCGCTCGACGCGGAGTTAGTCGTCAAAGCGGCTAAAGAGACGGGCCGCATAATCACCGCCGAGGAACATTCGGTTATCGGCGGCTTGGGCGAAGCGGTCTGCGCCGTCACGTCGGAAAACTGTCCCGTGCCGGTCGTCCGCGTGGGCGTGGAGGACGTGTTCGGCCATTCCGGGCCGGCGGCCGCGCTTCTCGAGGAGTTTGGCCTGTGCGCCGCGAACCTCGTCGAAAAAGCGAAGGCTCTCCTGAAAAAATAACCGGGCCGGTATCCGGCGTTGGTTTGTCATGAATAAAGCCGGCGGGAGCCCCATTTCGGGTTTCCGCCGGCTTTTTAATTAGAATGGCATCTGCTATCTATCCTCGGAACATTCACCGGGATAATACGTCTAAAGCTTTATTAAATAAAGGGGGGTCGTATGCAATGAAAAATATAAGGGCATACGCCGCGATATTGCTTGCCGCGGCAATCGCTATGGGCGCCGCCGGCTGCGCCGTCTCCGCGCAGACCGGAGACTTGGAGGTAAGCGCGCAAACCGGCGACTTGATGAGCGGCGTATCGTCCGGTCAGCTCGGCGGCAGGCAAGCCGACGCCGCTTTTATCGGAAGCATGGCGGACTTTTCGATAAAATTATTCAAAGACAGCGTAACCGGCGGTGAAAGTTCCCTCGTGTCGCCGCTGTCGGTGATATTCGCGCTTGCCATGACCGCAAACGGCGCTGACAACGAAACGCTCGCGCAGATGGAAAGGCTGCTCGGCATCCCGCTTGCCGAGTTTAACGAATACCTGTACAGCTATGCCCAAAGGCTGCCAAGCTCGGATAAATCAACATTAAATATCGCAAACTCAATATGGCTGCGCGATAACGGCGGCAGATTGCGCGTGGAAGCCGATTTCCTGCAAAGAAACGCCGATTATTACGGCGCCTCGGCTTACAAAGCCGCGTTTGACTCACAAACCTTAAAGGACATCAATTCCTGGGTGAAGTCGAATACGAACGGGATGATAGATAAGATACTCGATGAAATAGACGAGGCTCATTTGATGTACCTTATCAACGCCGTCATGTTCGACGCGGAGTGGCAAAGCGTGTATTTCAAAGAAAATGTACACAAGGGCGATTTCACGGATATAACCGGCGCGTCGCGGCGCGTTGATTTCATGCACTCGACCGAGGGGATATACCTCGACGACGGTATGGCGACAGGGTTCATAAAGCCCTATGCTAACGGTGGATACAGCTTCGCCGCGCTGCTTCCGAACGAGAACGTCCCGATAGAGGCGTATATCGAGGCGCTCACCGGCGAGGGGCTTTTGAACACCCTGAAAAACGCGCAGGATGCCGTCGTATACGCTTCCATGCCGAAATTCGAGTATGAATATACGGTTAGCATGAACGACGCGCTCGCCGGACTGGGCATCCCCGACGCGTTTGACGAGGGGAAGGCCGATTTCAGCCGAATGGCGGTCTCACCGGACGGCAATATATATATCGGCTTAGTCCTTCACAAGACATTCATTTCAGTGGATGAGCTGGGCACAAAAGCCGGGGCGGTCACCATGGTCGCCATGAGCGGCAGCGGCGCGCCTGCAGACATAAAAACCGTCCGCCTTGACAGGCCGTTTGTGTACGCCATCATCGACGACGCCTCCGGCCTGCCGATATTCATCGGGACGCTTATGACGGTCTAAACCCGGAAATCAGGCGCTTTCGGGCGTTATCCGCCGCCCGTCAGGCGCTTGAGCGTATCTTTCAAAACATGGAACGCCTCGTCCGGGTCGTCCACGTTCAACACGGCCCGCTCCATCGGGCATATTCCGCTGCCGTCGCGGTTGGATATCGAAGCGGCGCGCGTGCCCCAGCCGGCCGTCACCCCGTTGGAGACCAAAACGTCATATGCCGCGCCGCTCATGACCTCGCCGTAAACGCTCGCGGCCGCGCCCTTCACAAACAGCAGCGCGGCCGCCTTGCCCACAATTCTGTCGGCGGCATCCGCGCCCGCCAGCAGGCCGGGCGACCTCTCAAGCAGGTCTAACAGCGGCTTTATCCCGTGTCCCGACGCCTTGTATACCACCTCGCCGTCTTTTATAACGACGCAGCCGGCGTTCTCGCGCTCCAGCGCGGAGCGCCCGGCTTTTTTCAGTTCTTCAGTCATATTCAGGCCCTTGTCCCATATCATAAAATTATCGGCAAAACACGTAAATAATCCCCGCGCCGCCGCCGAAATAATACCATGTCTCCGGTATTCTGTCAATCCGCCGCAAGCATTGGGCTTGCCTTATGTCATTATCAACAAAAGGAAGTGGAATATTAAATTTTTTTTGGTATGTTTATAATATTGACAAATATTTTCTAAGTGCTATACTGTAATCAGATAAACGACACCGATAATAGCAAAGCGGTCGAAAGGCCGTGACGCAAAGCTAAAGGGTCTAACCCGCGAGAGCGGCATGACAGCCAGTTGCCGAAAGACGTTTATTTGCGTTTGCCCCAATTTAATATGCTTCCCCATTTTACCCCCTCATTCTTCCATACCCATCTTATTGCAGACAGGAAACACGGCCCTACCCCGCCGTGTTTCCTGTCTGTCTCACATTACGCTTAGACGCTTGCCAAGCGCGGCTTTTATGTGTATAATGCACAGCAAAGGAGTGACACCATATGAACGAGCGCCAACTCGACTTGCAGACCCTGCGTCATTCGGCCGCGCACATTATGGCCCAAGCCGTGCTTCGGCTGTTCCCGGACGCCAAGACGGCCATAGGCCCGGCCATCGAAAACGGTTTTTATTATGATTTTGATTTCGTGTCCCCCATAAGCGAAACGCATCTTGAGGCCATTGAAGCCGAGATGAAGAAGATAGTCAAGGAGCGTTACCGCGTAGAGCGCATTGAGGTCAGCCGCGAACAGGCGCTTCAGATGACGGCCGGACAGCCCTATAAGACCGAGCTGATAAGCGAGCTGCCCGAGGACGCCGTGATATCGTTTTACAAGCAGGGCGAGTTTACCGACCTGTGCGCGGGGCCTCACACAGACCACACCGGGCGCGTAAAGGCATATAAGCTGCTTTCGGTCACGGGCGCTTATTGGCGCGGCGATTCGGATAACAAGATGCTGACGCGTATCTACGGCACGGCCTTTGAGTCGCGGGAGGAGTTAGACGCGCACCTCGCGCGGCTTGAGGAGGCCAAGAAGCGCGACCACCGCCGTTTGGGCCGCGAGCTTGACCTATACGACATCTATGAGGAAGGCCCGGGCTTCCCGTTTTTCCTGCCCAAGGGCATGATACTGCGCAACCTTATCGAGGGGTACTATCACGAAAAGCACGAGAAGGCCGGCTATCAGGAAATCCGCACGCCCATAATCCTCAACGAGGAGCTTTGGCGCCGCTCCGGCCACTGGAACCACTACAGAAGCAATATGTACTTTACAAAGGTAGACGAGGCGGACTACGCCGTAAAGCCCATGAACTGTCCGGGCGGGCTGCTGGTCTATAAGCGGAAAATGCACTCTTACCGGGATCTGCCGCAGCGGATAGCGGAGCTGGGGCTTGTACACCGCCACGAGCTTTCGGGTACGCTGCACGGGCTGATGCGCGTCCGGTGCTTCACTCAGGACGACGCTCATATCTTTATGACGCCCGACCAGATCGAGGATGAGCTGCTGGGCGTGATAACCCTGATCGACGACTTGTACAAGACCTTTGGGTTTGAGTATTCGGTTGAGCTGTCAACACGACCGGAAAAATTCATGGGCGAAATCGAAACATGGGACATGGCCGAGGCCAAGCTCGAAGCGGCTCTGAAGCGCTCCGGGATGGAATACAAGGTCAATCCCGGCGACGGCGCGTTCTATGGCCCTAAAATCGACTTCCATCTGCGCGACAGCCTGAGCCGCACATGGCAATGCGGTACGATACAGCTTGACTTCCAGATGCCGGAGCGCTTCGAGCTTGAATATGTCGGGCAGGACGGGGGACGCCACCGCCCGGTTATGATACACCGCGCGGCGCTCGGGTCGATAGAGCGGTTCATCGCCATTCTGACCGAGCATACCGCCGGCGCGTTCCCGCTGTGGCTTTCGCCTGTGCAGGCAATCGTGCTGCCGCTGACGGACAGGCATCACGACAGGGCGCGCGAGGTGCGCGGCGAGCTGGCCGGCATGGGCTTCCGCACGGAGCTTGACGCGCGCGGCGAGAAAATCGGCTACAAGATACGCGAGGCGCAGAACTGCAAAATCCCGTATATGCTTATTATTGGCGACAAGGAGTCCGAAAACGGCACGGTCTCGGTGCGCTGCCGCAGGCAGGGCGACATCGGCGTTATGACGGTGGACGGCTTCGCCGCGCTTATGCGCCAAAAGGTTGACGCGAAGGCTATAGACTGAAAGGGCAAACCGCTATGAGAATGACCGGCGCGCAAGCGCTTGTACAGGCCTTGATAGAGCAGGGGGCCGATATCGTGTTCGGCTTTCCGGGCGGATATGTGCTGAATATCTTCGACGCGCTTTACGAGCGTTCCTCGGAGATACGGCTTATCATACCCGCTCACGAGCAGGGCGGCGCGCACGCCGCCGACGGTTACGCGCGCGCCGGCGGGCGCACCGGGGTCATGATAGCCACCTCCGGCCCCGGCGCGACCAACCTCGTTACAGGAATCGCCAACGCTTATATGGACTCAATACCGCTGGTAGCCATAACCGGAAACGTGCCGCTCAAGCCTCTTAACATGATGGGCCGCGACTCGTTTCAGGAAATAGACATCTGCGGCGTGACCATGCCTATAACCAAACACAATTTTCTGGTGCAGGACGCCGAAAGCTTGGCCGATACTGTGCGCGAGGCTTTTGTCATCGCGAATTCCGGCAGACCCGGCCCCGTGCTGATAGACATTCCCAAGGACGTGACCTCCGACGTTTTTGAATACGCAAGCCCCGGCAGATTCGCCAAGCGCGCGCAGAAAGCGCCGTCCGAACACACGCTGCG
>WRLW01000009.1 GCA_009777435.1 Oscillospiraceae bacterium
CAGCGGCCTGTTTGGCAGCTTGGGTTTCGGAGGGGTCGTGTCAAACCTCGGACTTAAGAGCGCGGCCATATCCGGCCAGAACACGGGCGGCATAGCCGGGCACAATTACGGCAGTATCTCTGGCTGCTTTGTCGCCGACAGTAACTGCTTTGTCGCCGACAGCATTTTCGGGTCATACGTCGGCGGCATAGCCGGGCAAAATGATGGCAGTATATCTAACAGCTTTGTCGCCGACAGCAGCGTTAGCGGGTCAACCGTTGGCGGTATAGCCGGGCACAGTGGCCTTAGTATATCTAACTGCTTTGTCATCGACAGCGAGATTTCCGGTACGATGGCGGGCGGCATAGCCGGGCAAAATGGGAGCTACATAGATAACTGCTTTGTCGCCGGCGATGGTTTTGTAGCCGGGCCGGAAGCGGGCGGAATAGTCGGGCGCAATTACTACGGCGATATATCCAAATGCTACGTCGCGGTAAGCGTAACGGGAGCAGACTACGGAAACTATACACCACAATACATCGGCGGCATAGTGGGCACTCTGAGTACCGAAGGAACTGTGAGCAACTGCGTCATGCTCGGCGCGGAGGTCTACGGTACGGACGCAATTGTCAACCGCATAGGCACATCCTCCATCCTCCAAAATAACTACGCTTGGGAGGGCACAAAGGTCAACGAAGCCGATGTTTTGAACGGAAACCATAGAAACGAGAACGGAGCGAACGCGACGATTAACAACTTAGAGGATAAGGATTGGTGGGCAGGCGTCGGCTTTGATTTCGACAACGACCGCATATGGACGTTTAACGACGACGGCCCGCCGACGCTTACTTGGTATTCTGAGCCATGAGGCCAAAACGCCGGTGGGCGGCGGCCGCGGCTGCGGTGACGGCGGCGCTCGCGCTCGTGTTCGCGTCCGACGCCTTGTGGATGCTTGAGTACAGGCTTCAGGACACCCTTTTCCAAAGGCCGTCGCTCACCGACCCCGATATCGCCGTGCTGGGCATAGACGAGCGGGCGCTGGCAAAATTCGGCCGGTTTCAGGATTGGAACCGCCAGATAATGGCGGACGCCATAAATATACTGAACTCAGACCCGGACGCGAAGCCCGCCGTCATAGCTATAGACGTGCTGTACACCGAGGAGGGCGCGGACAAACAGGCCGACCAGAGCCTCGCGGAGGCCGCGCGGAACGGCGGCAACGTCATAGCCGGCTCGCAGGTGCTGTATGGGTTCCGCAACGCCATAACGGCTTACTACAAGCCCTATCCCGAGCTGGCGCTGTACGCCGGACACGGGCTTGTCAACGGCTCCTTTGACGAGGACTATGTTATACGCACCGCCCTGCTCAAGACCGAGTATGAGGGCGAGACCCTATACAGCCTCCCCGCGCAGATTTTCAGGAAATATACCGGGGCCGGCGTGCCTCTCTCCCAGATGTACATACCATATTACGGGGAGCCGGGGGACTATTATCAAGGCTCGATAGCCGACATATTCGAGCCGGACTTCGACCCGTCGTTTTATCAGGACTGCATAGTCATGATAGGCGCCTATGCGGACGGGCTTATGGACGCGTTCCATACGCCCGTCGGCGGCCAGATGTACGGGGTGGAGATACACGCAAACGCCGTGCAGGCGCTTATCGAAGGCGGCTATAAGACCGAGGTGCCGTTCGGCGCGAGGCTGGCGGGCTGCCTGTGCCTTATCGCGCTGGCCCTCGCTTTGGCCCTGCTTTTGGACGTGAGAATACTGGCGGCCGCGTTTCCGGCGCTCGCGGCCGTCCATCTTCTGTCGGCTGTATTTCTTTACAGTAAAGGGTATTTATATACACTCGTATACCCGCTGTTCGCGCTCGCGCTGATATATATTTTCCAGCTTGTGTACAGCTACGCCTCGGCCATGCTTGAGAAGCAGAGGGTTAAAAGCGTGTTTATGAAATACGTTGACCCCAAGATAGTGGACAGCCTTGTCGATTCCGGCGAGGCGGACTCCGACGAGGCCGGAGTTTTGAAGGACATCGCGGTCATGTTCGTGGACGTGCGCGGCTTCACCGCCATGAGCGAACGGCTCCGGCCCGAGACCGTCGTGCAGATTCTTAATGAGTATTTAGAGCTGACGTCGGCCTCGGTGTTCGGCAACGGCGGCAGCGTCGATAAATTCATCGGAGACGCGACCATGGCGCTGTTCAACGGCTTCGTGCCGACAGACGACTATGTGTTCAAGGCCGTCAAGGCGGCTTGGGACATCGTGTCCGGCGCGGATAAGGTCAACGCGTCCATAAGGGAAAAATACGGCGTTGACATAGGCTTCGGGGTGGGCGTCAACTGCGGCAGGGCCATTGTGGGCAACCTCGGCCCTTCGTACAGGAAGGATTACACCGCCATAGGCGACACCGTAAACGTCGCGGCGCGCCTTGAGTCCAACGCGAAGCGTTCGCAGGTGCTGATAAGCGAGGCGGTATACGAGGCCGTTAAGCACAGGGTGGACGCGGAGGCGGCCGGCGATATGGCGCTGAAGGGCAAATCGGAGAAGGTGGGGGTCTATATCGTAAAGGGAGTTCCGCCTACCCCTCCATCCAAAGCCCGCGCACCTTCCAGAAATCATTTGTCCTGACAAGCTCCATAGAGACATACGAAACCGAGTCCTCGTCGTTAATCTGAAACCTGTAAGAGGCGTTTATCTCGTTTTCCGACCTTATGCTCTCAAGGCTCCAAATCAAAATTATATACTCCAAGCTGTCGAAAATATCGGTCATGCCCCGTACCGCGTCCTGCGCGTCCGACGGGTCAAGCATGTGAGCGGACAGCGCCTCCGCGTCCGCCCGCAGTAACGCTTTGGCCGCCTGATAAGCCGCGGACTGGAACGCTATGCCGTCAACGCTGTTCAGAAAATCGGCCTCGGTTTGATATTGGGCGGGCGGCGGCGTCTGCGTCTGCTGCTGTTGCTGCTCCGGCGTATTTTCGTAATCAAAGGGCGGCGGCGCGGCGTCTGTTATGCCGGTGCTTTCCGGGCCGGACGCCGGTTCTTCGGCTTTTACGCCGTCCTCAGTCCTGCCCGCGCCAAGCACACAGGCGCTCAGAACCGCCGCGGCAAGCAATATCGCGGACATGACCGCCGCCGCGCGCGTATACCTTTTGCTTTTCATAATCGCGCCCAGCCTCTCTTTAAGAGCCTTCTTTTCCGCGCGCATGGCAGTGGAGAAAACGGAGGCTTTGGATTCGGAGGCGAAATAAATCAGGGTGTCGCCGTAGTTGCGTTTGCCGTCCGCGTCGAGCCCGCGTATGACCGTTTCGTCACAGGCCAGCTCACAGGCGCGGTCAATCTCGCGCCTTGCCGCCCACACCACCGGGTTGAACCAATGAACGGCGCAGGCAATAACCGACAGCCATTTGACGAGAATATCCTTTCTGCGCAGGTGGGTCAATTCGTGGAGCAGCACGGCTTTAAGCTGCGCTTCGGTGTATTCGCGTTCGGGTAAAATAACGGCGGGCTTAAATAACCCGATAAGCATCGGCGCGTCGGCTTTTTTACTTCTGTAGACGGAAACCGCGCAGTCCGCGCCGATTTTACGGCCGCTCCGCCGAAGCTTGCCGGCAAAGACCGCATAGGCGGCCATGTGGTACAGCAGAACGGCCGCCGCGCCTATCGGATATATAAACGGCGCCGCATCCAAGGAGACCGGGCCGGAGGCTTGCTCCGGCGTGTGCCGGGCATCCTCCGCGGACGGCGGCGGCCGGCGGTTAAGAAGCTCCTCTTGGGCGGCGACCACAAACCGCTCGGCCAAGCCGCCCGGCGATACCGGCGTGTTATTGGCCGCCGGGGGAAGCTTGACAATAACCGATACGGGCACGAGCAAGGCCGCGACCGCGACCATCCACAGATAATACTGCGCGGATTTCGGCAGGCGGTTTCGGATAAGCGGCTTCAGCGCGAAAAGCAGGGCCGCGACAATGCTTCCCGATACGGACATTACTAAGACTGTTCTGATCAGCCCGCTCATTTGCCATCCCCCCTAAAAAACTCGCGCAGCTCCGCTATGTCGCTGTCGGACAGCCTGCCCCCCTGACGGAGCGTGGCGACCATTTTAACCGCGCTGCCGCCAAACAATCTGCAAAGCATGGTTTCGCTCTCGTCCAACAGGTATTCATCTTCCGTAACGGACGGTATATATTGGGCCGCGCCGTATTTGTCAAGATGCGTGATAACGCCCTTATCACGCAGACGGAACACAAGCGTTTTTATTGTGGAGTGGTTCCATTTGGTTGTTTGTAAAAGCGCCTCGCGAATCTGCGCGAGCGTCATCGGGCGCTGTTCGCGCCACAGCAGACGCATGACCTCGGCTTCCGCGCCGGTTATTGGCTTGGCGGCCATAACGCACCTCCTAAGTTATCCGAGTAACTGTATTCTACACCTGTAACCCAAGTTTGTCAACAGGGAAAACGAATTTCCCCAGAAGTAAATTTACTCAGCCCGCCGGGGCGGGAAAAGTACGGGTATCCCCCATGTAAGCTTGATATAGCGGCGGAAGTATTCACAAAATGTTCACCCTCTGGGCGCCGGAAACGGATACAATGATTTTGCAGGAAAATGAAAGGCGTGAGCGGCGTGTCAAAGCGGATACTGATAGTCGAGGACGACGGTAATATAGCCGACCTTCTGCGCCTGTACCTTGAGCGCGACGGCTTCCAGACGGACGCCGCGTCCGACGGCGCGGCGGGCCTGAAGCTTTTTGAGAGCTTAAACCCGGATTTGGTGCTGCTCGACATCATGCTGCCCGGCATGGACGGCTGGGAGGTGCTGAACGCCATACGTCTGTCGTCAAGGACGCCTGTTATAATGCTTACCGCCAAAAACCAGACCTCCGATAAGGTGCAGGGGCTTGAGATGGGCGCCGACGACTATATAGCAAAGCCTTTTGAGATGAAGGAGCTGCTCGCCCGCATACACGCGGTGCTGCGCCGCAGCGGCGGCGAGCCCGTGCGCGCGCGGCGTATACAATACGAGGGGCTGACCGTCGATATGGAATCGTATACCCTGCAGGTACACGGGCAAAATATAGACGCGCCGCCAAAAGAGCTTGAGCTGCTGTTCCATCTGGCGTCGTCGCCCAACAGGGTATACACGCGCAACCAGCTTCTTGACGAGGTGTGGGGCTTTGACTACTTCGGCGACTCGCGCACGGTTGACGTCCATATAAAGCGCCTGCGCGAAAAGCTGGAGGGCGCGAGCGAGGTTTGGAACCTCAAGACCGTCTGGGGCGTCGGATATAAATTTGAAACCAAAGACCCGAAATGAACAGTCTGTTCGCGCGGTACTATATGTGGCTCGCGACCATGCTTTTTTTGACCATACTGGTCATGGGCATAGCGTTTATGACGCTGGCCAACAGCTATATATCAGGCCGGCTGCATGACCAGGCCGTCGAAACGGCGCGCAACGGCGCCGAGGCCGCCTCGGCCTATATGGAAAATTTCGGCGCGCTGAACGAGCTGTATAAGATAACCATAAACACCATAGCCCAAGCGCAGGGCTCGCATATCCTCGCCGCCGACGCGAACGGCGTTGTCGTCATGTGCTCGGACGGCCTGCTGTGCCGCGAGCATGTCGGCAGGGTCATGCCGGAGGCGTTTGTCCAGAGCGTTTTGACGCAGGGCGCCCAGACCGAACAGAGTACGCTGGGCGGCATCTACGACGCGGCCCGCAAGGTCGCGGCGTGCGCCGTGACCGGCTCAGGCGGCGGCTGGCCCATAGGTATAGTCACGGTGTCAACGGCCGCGGCCGGCACGGGAATAAACGTCGGCGCTCTGCTGCGCATATGCCTGTTTGTGGCGGCGGCCGTGCTTGCCGCGTCCAGCGTTTCGGCCTATCTGATATCCAAAAGGCTTACCAAGCCTCTCAGAGACATCTCGCGCTCCACACAGCGCTACGCCAGAGGCGACTTCTCCAGCCGCGTGCCGGCGGACTCAGGGGCCAATGACGAAATAAGCCGGCTCTGCGCGAACTTCAACGCTATGGCCGACTCGCTGCAGCATCTTGAACAGCTCCGCCGCGAATTCATCGCCAATGTCTCGCATGAATTGCGCACGCCCATGACGGTCATAGGCGGCTATGTGGACGGCCTGCTTGACGGCGCCATACCGCGCGACGACGGCGGCCGTTATCTCGCCATAGTCAGCGAGGAGGTGCGGCGGCTGTCGCGGCTGGTGGCGCGTATGCTGGACATCACATTGCTCCAGTCGGGGCAGATGAGCTACAGCCCGCGCCCGGTCAACCTGTGCGAGCTGGTGCGGCGGGTTATTCTCGGATTTGAGAATAACATTGAGGCAAAAGGGATAGACGTGGCTTGTGAGCTGCCGCCTGACGATATCAACGTGTTGTTTGACCCCGACGCGCTGACACAGGTGCTGACCAATCTGATCGACAACGCCGTAAAGTTCACCCCACCGGGCGGCCTGCTGTCCATCTCGGTCGGCGTCAAGGGCCACAAGGGCACGGTGTCGGTGACCAACTCCGGGATAGACATACCCGAGCCGGATCTGCCTTTTGTGTTCGACCGCTTCCACAAGGCCGACAAATCGCGCGGCGAGGACAAGAGCGGTCTGGGGCTTGGATTATATATCGTGCGCAGCATCGTGCTGGGCCACAACGAGACCATAAACGCTTCGAGCGCCAACGGCCTGACCACATTCACGTTCAGCGTTACCGTGACCAAATAAAGCCCATTTTAGAGGTGAGGAAATGGATAATAACAACCCGGAAAACGGAAACGGCGCAGGCCCGGAAATGCCGGAGCTGCCGGAACTGCCGCGCGTCACGTTTGAGCCGGTGTTCATGCGCCCCGTGTCGGCTCACCCGGAGGAGCAGGAGCCTTCGGCGACGCCTGCCGAGGCGCGCGCCGCGCCCGACAGCCCCGGTTCGCCTCCTGATACCGGCGCACCGGAAGGCATGGACTATTCGCAGTATGGCTACGCGCGCGCGGCGTTTCAGACTATGGAGCGGCCCAAGCGCTCCAAATCCGGCATCGTGTTCGGGATGCTGGCGGGTATGGTATTGGCGCTGACAGGTATGCTGATAGCCGTAATCGTGATGGGCGGGAATATAAGCATAGGGCGCGGGGATTTTGAATACCCCTGGTGGCAGTCCGAGCCGGAGCCGCCGCCCCTGACATACGCGCCGTCAACCCTCAAGCCGTCGGGCGGCGGCGACGCGAAGCTCGATATCGTGCAGGTCGAACAGGGGCAGCCGGAATCGGCGCTGGGCGGCGGCCCGCTGACCAACAGGGAGGTCGTCAGGAAAGGGCGGCCGAGCGTGGTGTGCGTGCTGGGCGAAAACGCGTCGCTGGGCTATCTGGGCATGGGCTCGGGCATCATCATGGCCGAGGAGGGCCAGTACACCTATATAATCACCAATGAACATGTGGTCAGCGGCTACGATACAGTCAACGTCCTGCTGCATGACGGCGAGGAGTATCCCGCCATACTCGTGGGCATGGATCAGCTCAGCGACCTCGCCGTCGTCAAGATAAAGGTTACAGGCCTTCAGGCCGCCGAATTCGGGAACTCCGACGCGATTCAGGTGGGCGACCCGGTGGTGGTTATCGGCAACCCTGTAGGCATTGAGTTTCAGGGCACCGCGACGGCGGGCATGGTCTCGGCCATCAACCGCAGCATAACCGTGCAGGGGCGCGCCATGACCCTGCTGCAAACCGACGCGTCGGTAAACCACGGCAACTCCGGCGGCCCCATGTTCAACGAATACGGGCAGGTGGTCGGCATCATCTCGTCAAAAATCATGGGCAGCTTCTCGACGGTGGTCGAGGGGCTGGGCTTCGCCATACCCATAACCATAGCCAAGCCGGTCATCGACGACCTCATATCGCTGGGCTATGTTTCGGGGCGCCCGACCATCGGCATCTCCGACGCCGTTCACATAACGGCCTCCGAATCGCGCTTTTATCATGTGCCGAGGGGCGTGCGCGTGCTGAAGATCAACGAAAACAGCGACGCTTTTAAGCAGGGCCTTCGTATCGACGACATCATTTTTCAGGTCAACGGCGAGGACGTTTACACGGTCGAGCACATCAACAGGATAAAAAACCAGTTTTTTGTGGGCGACTCCATGACCGTAACGGTTTACCGCGAGCGCAGGGAGCTTGACATAACCTTTGTCCTTATGGAAGAAGGTCAGCTCCAGTAATAACGCCGCAGTCCGGGCCGGCCGAATTTTAACGTTTGACTTATGTTTGCGAAAGAAATATAATATTAGCGGGGGTGACGCTTTTGTTTTCTACCGCCGGGGAATTCAAAGAAAATTTCGTATCCCGCGTTTCCACTATGTTCGGAATATCGCTCGAGGACGCGACCGATTCAAACCTGTACGCCGCGCTGGCCTCGATGGTGCGCGACCATATCAACTCCAAATGGGCCGCCACGAACGACTCCTACCTCAATCGCGGCGTGCGCGAGATGTATTATTTTTCGCTTGAATTTCTGGTGGGCAGGTTCTTGGAGAATAACCTGATCTACCTCGGTCTGCGCGATGTGGTCGAGCGCGGCCTGCGGTTGCTCAACGTCGAGCTGGACGGCCTTATCGACGTCGAGCCGGAGGCCGGGCTTGGCAACGGCGGCCTGGGGCGTCTTGCCGCGTGCTTCCTCGATTCTGTAGCGTCCATGTCGCTGCCCGGACACGGCTGCGGCATCCGCTATAAATACGGGCTGTTCCAGCAGAAGATAATCGACGGATATCAGGTGGAGCTGCCCGACAACTGGCTGCGCGAGATAAACGCCTGGGAGATACGCAAGCCGGATAAGTCAGTGACCGTGCGCTTTGGCGGCCATGTGCGCGTGGACGCCGACGGGCAGGGGCGCTACAAATTCATTCACGAGGGCTACTCCGAGGTCAACGCCGTGCCCTATGACATGCCCATAAAGGGCTATGGCTGCGACACCGTGAACACGCTGCGGCTATGGAGCGCGGAGCCGCCGGCGCAGGACTTCGATTTCGCGTCGTTCTCACGCGGGGACTACATAAACGCCGTCTCCAGCCGCTACGCCGTCGAGGCCATATCCGAGGTGCTTTACCCCGACGACTCAAATTACCAGAACCGCCGTTTGCGGCTTAAACAGCAGTATTTCTTCGTATCGGCGGGGCTTCAGAGCATTGTCAGGCGCTGCATGAAAAAATTCAAAACCCTCGACAACCTGCCCGAAAAAATCGTGGTGCAGATAAACGACACGCACCCGTCGTTAGCCGCGCCCGAGCTTATGCGCATACTGCTGGACGACTATGGCTACGAATGGGATCACGCTTGGGATATCACCACGCGCGTCATCGCCTACACCAACCACACCATACTGCCCGAAGCGCTTGAAAAATGGCCGGTAGACGTGTTCTGTGAGCTGCTTCCGCGCATTTACATGATCGTGGAGGAGATAAACAGCCGCTTCTGCTCCGAGCTTAGAAAGCGTTATCCCGGCGACGACGGCCGCGTGGCGCGGATGTCCATAATAGCGGACTGCCATGTCCGCATGGCGCATTTGGCCGTGGTCGGCTCGTTTTCGGTCAACGGCGTGGCCGCCGTACATACCGAGCTGCTCAAGAACTCCGTAATGCGTGATTTTTACGAGTTCTACCCCCATAAATTCAACAATAAAACCAACGGCATCACGCATCGCCGCTGGCTGCTGAAGGCCAACCCCCGCCTGTCGGAGCTGATCTGCGAATCCATCGGCGACAAATGGATCCGCGAGCCGCTGAGCTTAAACGAGCTTACGCGCTTTCAGAACGACGCCGCGTTCATTGAGCGGTTAGCCGCCGTCAAGCACGCCAACAAGTCCGCGCTTTGTGAGCATGTCAAGCGAGTCAGCGGCATAACGCTTGACCCCGGCTCGATTTTCGACATGCAGGTAAAGCGCATACACGGCTACAAGCGGCAGCTTCTCAACGCCCTGCATGTGATGTATCTGTATGAACGTCTGCGCGAGAATCCGGGGCTTGACATGGCGCCGCGCACCTTCATTGTGGCCGGCAAGGCCGCCCCAAGCTATTATTTCGCCAAGAACGTTATAAAGCTGCTGTCCGAGCTGTCGTCCCTGATAAACGGCGACAAGCGCGTCTCGGGTAAGCTCCGGCTCGTGTTTTTAGAAAACTACGGTATCGACATGGCCGAGCGGCTGTTCCCCGCCAGCGACGTCAGCGAGCAGATATCGACGGCCTCCAAGGAGGCGTCGGGCACCTCGAACATGAAATTCATGCTCAACGGCGCGATCACGATCGGTACCAACGACGGCGCGAACATCGAGATACGCGAGCAGGTGGGCGACCGCAACTTCGTGCTGTTCGGCCTGAGCGTTGACGAGGTGCTGCACTACTACGCCAACGGCGGCTACCTGTCGGCGGCCTACCTCGAAACCAACCCGAGGCTCAAGAGCCTTATAGACCGCCTGCGCGACGGCTCGCTGTTCCCGATGCTGCCGCAGGACGAGTTTTCCAACATCACGCGCGCGCTGGTCGAATACAACGACGAGTTCTTCGTTCTGCGCGACTTTGAAAGCTACCGCGACGCGCACAGCCGCATAGACTCGCTGTACCGCGACGGCGGGCGCTGGGGCTCTATGGCCGTCAACAACATCGCCAAGGCGGGCGTGTTCTCATCCGACAACACCATTTCGCAGTATTCCCGCGAGCTGTGGCATATATAAGGAGGCATTGTTTGTGGATATAAACGCGGCTGTTATAATAACCGATTCAGACGAATCGCCCTTCGCGCTGTTCGCCGTGGACAAGGTGGTATACGGCGTGTCGAGCGCGCATGTCCTGTCCATTGAGATATTGCAAAAGCCGACGCCGTTAGTTAACGCGCCGCATTATACGCCCGGCATACTTGACTTCCGCGGCGACATGATACCGCTTATCGACCTGCGCCGGCTGTTTGGCAAGCAGAAGCGCGGCGAGGAGCTGCGCGCCTTTATGGAGCAGAGCCGCGTTGAACACGAGCGGTGGATGCTTGAGATAGAGACCGCCGCCGCCGAAGGGCGCGAGCCGTTTTTGGGCGAGTGCCAGTTAGACGGCTGGCTGACCGGCTTCACGTCGCGCGGGAACAGCCTGAACATGCACGTTCAGAAGATGGTTTCGCCGCATAAGTCGCTCCATAAGGACGGCGGGAGCGTCGCCGCGCTGATACGCGCGGGCAAGCGGGACGAGGCCGTCGCCCTGTGCCGCAAGCTGCGCGCCACGCATTATAAAACCATCATGAACCTTATCTCAACGACCGTAGACGCTTATTTCGACGGCGTACACGATATGCTGATAGTGCTGAACGTTGACGGCGTGACAAAAGGCGTCGTGGCCGACGAAATCGTGTCCGTGGAGTATATCGGCAAGTTTGTTGAAATGCACATGGCGCAGTCGGCGCAGTCAAAGTACGTCAAGACCATCGCCAAACGCGACAGAGATAACTCCACCGTCCTGATGCTCGACGAAACGCTGCTGATAGGCTTGTAACCACCGCGCCGCCTGCGGACGCACACTGTGCGTCCCTACATGGATTCGCCGACGCCGGGTGGTGGTGTGCGGCCGTAGGGGCGCGCATTGCGCGTCCGTGGTGTGATTTGTCATGCGGCACGGCGGCGGCACAACACCGCGGACGACCGATGGCGGTCGTCCCTACGGCCCGTCCCCATGTAGTGGTTCCCCGCGCCGGGGTGGTTCCCCCCGCACGCAACGCAAAACCCCCGGTTTTATGACCGGGGGTCTCGTTGTTGTTAGAGAGTGTCTAATCGATGTCCAGTTCTTTTTCCGCGGCATTCCATTTAAGTGTTACCCATTCGCTGGGCAGCGTGGTCTTGGTTCCCGCGACGCGGACTTTTATGCCGGCGGTTACCTGAGCCGAGGTGAACTTCTTGGCCTTTTTCGCCTTGTCGCCGTCCTGGAACTCTATGACCTTGCCGCCGACGACCAGAACTTCTCCTTTGGCCGCCAGAGCGAAGTCTCCCGTATCGGGCGTATCTTGCGATTTGACAGCAAGGTTAACAGTAGTCCAAGCGGAGGCGGGCTTCTTAGCGGTGGCCGGCGCGCGCAACTCAATCACATCTACATCCGACGCGAGGGTCGGGTTGGCGCCGGTCAGTGATGTCTCGGAACCGAACGTGATAACCTTGGCGGCGTCGTTTAATTTACCGCCCGGGCCGTCGGGTTCGACTAATGAAGTCCCCGTGCTAAACTCCCAGCCGCCTTTTACCTTGATCTCGCCCTTTTGGACGTTGAGCGCGGCTTTCGGCCCGGCAGGTGCGGCCGCGATGCTGACCTTTACGGGAACGGACGGAAGCCCGGTCTCGGTAGCCGCCGGTGCGCGGAACCAGAGATCCTGCTTATAGCCCAGTACCTTAGGAGAACCGGCGTCCACACTCGTGGTCGTGGCATAATCCAGCCAGCCGACTTTGGCGTTGATTCCGGCCCACTCTAATCCGTCGGCGCCCGTGAATTTCAGCGTGTTGTTCCCGTCCTCGTCCGCAGTCCCGTTATATTCAACGGTGACCTTACCGGGTTTGGCAGCGACTCCGCTGACCGGAAGGACAACGGAAGTAGCGCTGGCTTCCTTAGCCGCGCCGGCGTTTGTGGCGGCGGTGGCTTTGTTGGTCGTAAGGACTAAGAACCCGCTCGCCTTGACTATCTTGGAGATATCAAACGTGCCGTCAAGCGCGAGGGCGTTATCGGGAATGTCTTTCCAGCTCAATTTAGCGGTTTCGGTGGTGGCGAACGCGTAAGAGGTGAAGCTTCCTTTTGCTATCCACTGACCGAAGTCAATGTCGCCAGGCGTGTATCCCTCGTCCGCGCCTATGGCCGGGATAACAAATGCCGCGGCCATCGCCAGAACCAGAGTTAATGCGAAAATGCGTTTCTTCATGGGAATTCTCTTCCTCCTTAATTTTTGTCCGGGGCGAAAGCGTCCTTGCCTCCGCCTGTCTTCGTTACGGAGTCCGTCCGCGCCGGAAGCCCCGACCTGTCGGTACGGGGGCTTCCCCGTGCCGCGCGGGAACTCCGCTACAAAAACGCGGATCGTCCGCGAACGCGCCGAAGTGGCCGTTATCGCCTTTCCAATAGGGCGGAGACCGCTGGGGCCTCCGCCCATATCAGCCAAAAGTCAACCGTAATGACTTCAATAATTAGCGGATAAGGGACAGCACGTTCTGCGGCAGTTGGTTGGCCTGGGCGAGCATCGCGGTCGCGGCCTGGTTCAGGATGTTGTCCTTCGTGAAGGTCATCATCTCTTTGGCCATGTCTACGTCGCGGATGCGGCTCTCGGCGGACTGCATGTTCTCGGCTATTGTGTCAAGGTTGCTGACCGTGTGCTCGAGACGGTTCTGCACGGCGCCCAGCTCGGCGCGCATTTCGCTTATCAGCGCGATACCGGTCTTGGGGCCGTCGTCGGCGGCGACTCTTTCGCCCGATTCGGCGTCTAAGCCGTCGATGACATTGACAAGGCTCTGGAAAGCGCCCGTGGTGTACTCGCCGGTTACATCGTCGGTCGCCTCGGCGCTGACCGTTCCGTCGTTGGCATAAACTTCAGGAATGAAGCCGGCCTCGGCGGCAAACGGAGCTATGCGGTCGGGGTAATCGGTGATGTCTACCCAGAGATCCTCGGTCAGAAGGTCAAGAGCGCCTACGCCCTTCAGGCGGATCTGGATAACGTCGCTGGCCAAGGTGTTCGCGCCGACCTGCAGGTTCAGAGGCCCCTTAGGAGCGTCGATACCGGTACGGGTCTGGAGTTCCTCACCCCATGTTGAGTTCGCGTAGCTTTGGGCGTAATCGCCGCTTTCGTCGCTGTAGATGCCCGAGAGGACGTACTTGCCGTTGAATACGGTGGTAGAAGCGATACGGTCAAGCTCAACGCCTAACTGGTTGATCTCGTTGACGATGGCTTCGCGATCCTCGACTTGGTTGACGTCGTTTGCGCCCTGTACGGCCAGCTCACGGATACGCTGCAGGATGCTGTGGGACTCTTGCAGAGCGCCCTCAGCCGCCTGTATCAGGGAGATGCCGTCCTGCGCGTTGGCGCTGGCGCGGTTCAAGCCCCTGATTTGCGCGCGCATTTTTTCGGAGATAGCCAGACCGGCGGCGTCGTCGCCAGCGCGGTTGATGCGGTAGCCGGAACTGAGTTTTTCGGTGGATTTCGCCTGAGAAGCCTGGTTGATGCCCAGCTGCCTGTGGGTGTTCAGAGCTACGATGTTGTGTTGGATACGCATTGTATTTTCCTCCTTGAAATGTAGGTCATCGCTTCATGCGATGCCGCTTTATTTATAACACAACCGGTTTCCCTCCGCCGTCCGGCTCCTCCCGCCGTTTCCGTCATCACGGCGCCATCGCGGTTCGGGTCTCTTTGCTTGGGGTCTCGCGGCCTTGGGCCGCCGGTTATATTATCTATGTATCGCGAGCCTTTCCTCGCCCGTGACTATTATATCGTCGCGCCCGCGCCGGACTTTAGTGAAAATACAAAAATAATTCAAAACGCCATGTCGGCGGCCTTCAGCGCGGCCACTATCTGGCCCAGAACCTCGTCGGCCCTGTCGATATCCACCTGACAGGTGCCCACCTGACGGTGCCCGCCGCCGCCGTAGCTGAAGCAGAGCTGGCCGATATGCGCCTTGCAGGTGCGGTTAAGCACGCTGTGCCCTATGGCTATGGCCACGTTAAGGCCGGCGCGCCCGTCCACCACCCAAACCGACACGTTTTGCTCCATGTGCAGACTATAAAGCATAAAGCGGTTGCCCGCCCAAATCGGGCTGACCTGCCTGAGGTCGGTGATGATAACGTTGTGGTCAACCGTTGTGTATTCGCTCAGCATTTGCTTGAATTTCGCGTCCTGCTCCCAGTACAGCGCGACGCGCTCCTGAACGTCGGGCATTTCTAATATCTCGTCAACGCTCATGGTGGAGCAGCAGTCGAGCAGGCGCGCCATAAGCTCGAGGTTGGATATGCGGAAGTTGCGGAACCTGCCAAGCCCGGTGCGCGGATCCATGATGAAGCCGAGCAGCACGCCGCCCTTTGGGTTTTGTATCTCGTCGGCCTCGAGCTGCCCGGAGTCCACCTTGTCGCAGGCCAGCACAAGATTTTGAAAATGCGGCATTTTCTCAAGCCCGTTGTAGTATTCATAAATAACGCGCGCGGCGGAGGGCGCGAGGCGGCATTCGCCGGGAGCGGCGTTGTTTTTGCCCATTCGCTCTATCTCTGTCGCGTGGTGGTCAAACCACATACCGCAGCCGGGTACGAACGGCACGTTGGCCAGCACGTCATTTTGCGTGACCGACACTATACCGTCCTGCATGTCCTTTGGATGTACGAAATGCCACGACTCAATGATCCCCAAATGCTTGAGGAGCGCGCCGCATACAAGCCCGTCGAAATCCGAACGCGTCAATAAGCGCATCTGTTTCCCTCCCCTTGTGGATTTATTTTACACTAATATTTCAGGCGTGTCAATTACTATATTTAGTTCAATAAACGCTCCATTTCCGCCACCCTCGCGTCCCATGACGCGGCGCGCCCGTATTCGACGCGGCGGCGCGCTCCCGCGCCGCCGCCGGCGGCCTCGTCCAGCGCGCGCGCGCAGCAGGATACCAACTCCGGCCCGTCGGCGGCCATGTGTATAACGTCGGCGTAATCAAA
>WRLW01000010.1 GCA_009777435.1 Oscillospiraceae bacterium
GCGCGGAGCCGGAGGCACTTCTGATCTCGTCAGTAACCATAAATCAGGTAATGGCGGTAATGCCGGCTACGGAGGCTTAGGCGGCCAGACACACTCAGCCAACCACGGCGGCGGAGGCGGCGGAGGCGCGGGCGGCGGCTATGGAGCCGGTGGCGGCGGCGGCGGTCTGGCAGGGAACGGCGGCGAAGGCACTACGGGCGGCTGCGGCGGCGAAGGCGGCTACTTGATCGACGGCACAAAAGCGGGCGCCGGAGGCTGCGGCGGTAACGGAGCGACCCTCAGTTTACCTCAAACCACCGGTTCCGCCGGCGCTGCGCCGGGCGGCCTTGCCGGAGGAAACGGAGGAGCCGCCGGCAAGAACGGAACCGACGGCCAAAGTACCGGACAAGGAGCGGGCCTTGTGCTCGTGTCCTGGAACATAAATTAAGGGGGTAACCGCGATATGGATAGCATTACAAGCGTTAAAAACTACGCGCTGCTGACCTCGGAGGGCATCATCGAGAATATCATCGTCGCGGAGCCGGGTGAGCCTATCATAGCGGATCTCAACGCAATAGAAGTGCCCGACATGCCGGACGGCGGAGGTTATATGATAGGCGACGCGTATATCGACGGGCAGTTTGTGCGTATGTCTAACGCGCCGCCGCCTGCCGACCTGCGCAGACAGGCGTATGAAACACTGCCGATTATCCCGTGGGCGGATGACCTTATAACCGTGGACGCGGCGAACGGCCTGTGGGTCAGTTATGCCGCCGAGGACAGCCCCGTAGCCGAAACACTCACCGCCTTGATAATCGAGGCCAAGCAAAAAATCCGGGATATGTATACCGACTAAGGCGCGCCGCTATCTCATGAAAGGGTGGATCATTTAATGGCCGAGATAAACTATACGGAGAGGGTCAAGGCCGACGGCGGCGGTTACGATACGCTGTACCCGAAAACGACGGCCGGTCAGGTCATCGGCCTAAAGGAAGCCGCCGCTCCCGCGGCCGTGACACAGGCCGAAGCGGAAAACGGAACAGGCGCGGAGGTTCGCGGCTGGTCGCCTCAGCGGGTGGCGCAAGCGGTACGCGCCTGTGCTCTCGCGGCATTGTCCGTTACGGCCAACGCGGCAATAACGGCGACCGATACCGTACTGGGCGCGCTGGGTAAGCTGCAAGCGCAGATCACGGCCCTCAAGACGTCAATCGACCCGGGCGCTTATCAGAGCAGCTGCGTTAAGCTCGGATTTAACGCGGGTAAGACGAGTGATATTCTGCAGCATCAAGGGGATCATACTTGGGGTGTTGTCATTGGAGCCGAAGCGGGACGCAACAATACTCTTGGCGGCACAGGCGCTTGCAGTGTTTTGGTTGGCATGGGGGCGGGCAACGGGTGCTCCGCTCAATATTGTGTCGCCATTGGCATGTATGCTTTAGGTATGAGCGGCGAAAACTATATAAATAATGTCGTCGCCGTTGGATACAACGCGGGGAAAGGTTTGGGGCCGGGCAATGCCGGCAGTGTATACATAGGCAATGGCGCGGGAATGAAAACCCAAGGGAATCAAAATACCTTTGTGGGCAGTAAATCTAATGGCGGCTTGGACTACCAAAACGCGGCTGCCAAAAACTGTATCAATTGTTCTGCCTTGGGCTACGGAGCGGAAAATATCATTTCAGGCAATAACCAAATCCAGCTCGGCAACAGCGCGACGACCACATACACATACGGCGCGGTTCAAAACCGTTCCGACCGCCGCGACAAAACAGATATCCGGGACACCGAACTCGGGCTTGAATTCATCAACGACCTTTGCCCCGTCGATTTCCGCTGGGATTTACGCGAGGACTACCACGACGCAGGTTACGACGAGGAAACGGGCGAACCGTACGACATACAGGGCGTACCCGACGGCTCGCGCAAACGCGGCCGCTACCATCACGGTTTGATCGCGCAGGACGTAAAGGCAACGCTTGATAAGCTGGGCGTTGACTTCGGCGGGTATCAAGACCATTCCGTGAACGGCGGCTTGGATAGAATGACTATCGGCTACACGGAGCTGATAGGCCCTATGATAAAGGCGATACAGGAGCTTTCCGAGAAGGTTGACAGATTGGAGGGGCGGCTAAATGCCGATAATTGACAAAGAGCAGCGTTATGCGCAAAGGGTAGGCAGGGTGCGCCGTCATACCCGCGAGGGTAAAAAATCCCGCGCCATAATGACATTCGACGGTTCGGAGGCGGAGTCCGCGCCCGACATCTGGGATCATGGCAGAAAGTACAAGAAGGGCGATAAAGTCTGGCACATGAAAACGGACTTCCTCAGATGGATTGACCATATTGTAAGCATAACCGTAGCCGACGGCGCGTTATGCGTCGCGGAACGCGAAGCGCAATGGGGCAGCCTTGATTTTCCATACCGTAAAATCGGTATGCTGCCGGGGCATATCTATACCGTGTCCGTGGACTACTCGCCTACGGGCAGCCAGTATCATGACCGCAATGAGGATAAAATGTTCTGGCAGCGGCTGCAAATAGCTTGCGGTAAGGCGTGGGAATGGCGTTTCAATTACGACGATTTATACGTAGATACATATTCGTCGGGTCTGACGCCGCCCGGCCAATGGGAGACGGTTACATTTGACCTTGACTTCCGCGGCATGGAGAAGATACCCGGCGTCATGCGTATTCAGGAACTGAGGGAGCCGCTGGAACCGCAGCCGTTCTACCTGAAAAACATACGGATTACGGAAAACGGGGCGGAGGTTTACGTCAACACATTTGAGTTTGGCACATACGTCGCCGCACGCTCCAGCACAGGCGAGAACCCATTTGAATCCACGGCATGGACGAAAACGTCCGATGCTTAAAAACGAACCACTACCAGCATAGACCGCCGCCCAACACGAGATTGGGCGGTATTGTTTTACAGGGAGGGATTTAATTGAAAGAGGGAATCTTGGCCGGTATCGGCGTCGCCGGCGGGCTGGTCGCTTCAGCGTTCGGCGGCTGGGACTCCGGCCTTGCCGCCATGATTATTTTTATGAGCGTCGATTTCTTTACGGGCCTGATCGTGGCCGGCGTTTTCCATAAAAGCAAGAAGAGCGCCAACGGCTTGTTGGAGAGCGCCGCCGGCTGGAAGGGTTTTATCAAAAAAGGCATGTGCCTGTTATTTGTGCTGATCGGCAATCAGCTTGACGTCGTTATCGGTACGGCCTTCGTGCGCAACGCCGTCATAATAGCGTTCATCTCAAACGAGGTCATCAGCATAGTCGAAAACGCCGGCTTGATGGGTATACCGGTGCCGGCGGTAATTACCAAAGCGATAGATATTCTCAACAAACGAGCGAGCGACGAAGGAGGTGAACACAAATAATGACGAACATTGAATTTGCGGCAAAAGCGATAGATATAGCCAACGATTATAAAACAGTTTACGCGCAGGGCTGCTGGGGCTGGCCGTGGACTGCGGCGGCCCTCGACCGCAAGGTCAACAGGGACAAAACGCCGTGGTTTACGCCCGCCAACATCGCCAAGGTTAAGCCGTTGGTTGATAAAGGCTATTTCGCTTTCGATTGCGTCAACCTAATAAAAGGCATCCTGTGGGGCTGGACGGGCAACGCAAACCATCAATACGGCGGCGCGGGCTATGGCGTTAACGGCGTGCCTGACGTCAACGCGAACGGCTTTATTACAAAATGTCTGAACGTGACCACGGATTTTTCGGACATCGAGGTTGGTAATTGCGTATGGGTGTCCGAGCATGTCGGGGTATACGTCGGCGACGGTAAGGTGGTGGAATGTACGGCCTCGTGGTCGCGCGACGTACAGATCACCGCGCTCAAAAACAAGGGCGCCATACCCGGCCTGAACGCCCGGCTATGGATAAAGCACGGCCGGATTCCGTACATAACCTATGGGACAAGCCCCGCCGTGACCGCGCCGGCAAAAATCACAGCACCCGGAGCGATGCCTGTACTCAAGAAAGGCGCGCGGGGCGAGGACGTAAAGACGCTGCAACGAGCCTTGACAAAGGCCGGGTTTATTTTGGACATCGACGGCTCGTTCGGCCCACTCACCGATAGGAGCGTGCGGCTTTTCCAGCGCACCAAGGATCTGGCGGTCGATGGCAGCGTCGGCCCGAAAACGTGGAACGCCTTGGGCTATTATATGAGGGAGGTATCATTGTGAAAGACTGCAAAACATGCAGACACGCGACAACAGTGTATAAGCTCGACAAAGAGAACAGGTTTTCGGCGTCATATTCGCCGCTCGGATGGGTATACTGCGCCGCCCCGCGCTACAACGGCAGGGCCTACTTCTGCAGAGACACCCGCGCGAATTGCGGCGAGCATGAGCCGAAGGGCCGGAGCGCTACATAATAACCGGCCTTGGTAATACATGATGAACAATTGATAAAAGTCCCCTGTCTGTACAAATTTTTATGTGCAGACAGGGGACTTTTTTATTTTGAAGAAAGAATTATAAAACTGCATAACGAGAAATGTGATAATCTCACAAAATGCCCCGCGATTTTACAATTCGTGATAGATTGTGTTGTAAAGGAGCAATTGTTATGGCGATTCGTATTCTCCTGTCCACACGCCTCGGCGAAAGGCGTTGGACACAGGCAGATCTCTCCCGCGCAACAGGCATACGCCCCTCGACCATCGGCGAACTGTACAATGAACTTGTCGAACGTATCAACCTCGACCATATAGATCTGATATGCGAGGCGCTTGGGTGCGATATACCCGATCTTCTGAAGCGCGTGGAAAACGAGCAGCCCCGCGTGAAGCCTAAAAACGGAACCCCCATAACATAATACCTACATGGGTCAAATCGTGGGGCAAAACGGCGGCGTCTGAAGGGGCGGCGCCGTTTTTAGGACATGCCCCTTGACATACGCATTGTGTATGCGCATAATAGTAAAATAGGGTGGGAGATGCTGAGGATGACGGTCAAGGGGAATATCGACCATTGCTACCTTCAGGAAGCCGTACATCCATTATACATCCAAAAACACAGGTAGATAATGAATATGCTGTCGAGGGCTAAATCTATTAAAGGCATCAACACCTTATGTGGAACGGGTTTTAAGGCGTATGCATTGAGCGGCAAGGGTTGTATAATATAACAGCCCATACGTTTGGGGAGCATGGGGCCGCGGGTTCGAGCCCCGCCACTCCGACCAGCGCGAAAGCCGTCGAATCTTGAAGGTTCGACGGTTCTTTTCATTGGTATCACTGGATTTTATTTTTGAAAGTCCTATAATTACACTCGGGACTCGTTAAGACCTTATAGGATTTTTTTGATTGCCTTTTTTAGTGCATGCGTTTGTTCTCTCCGGTGTAATTTTACCTATTGCCACAAAGACAAATATAGGGTATACTGTATGTGGCTCATGAGTTTCTTGGCTACTGCCATAAGTGATAGAGGTGTGTAATGCGTATTGAAACATTGAAAGTTAAGAATTTCAAAGTGTTCCGCGATATTGAGCTAACCAACATCCCTCAAATGGCTGTATTCCTTGGGATGAATGGTGTTGGTAAAAGTACGTTTTTTGATGTCTTTGGTTTTCTTAATGACTGTCTTACAAAAAACGTGAAGGCGGCGCTTGCCGTGCGTGGGGGGTATTCTGAAGTTATATCGCGGGAGCAAAGCGGAAATATAGAGTTTACTATCCAGTTTCGCCAGACAGAGGACGACCCGCTGATATCATATGAACTCTCCATTGGGCTTGGGGACAAAAACCAGCCTGTCATTGCAAAGGAAATCGTTCGTTTCAGGCGCGGACAAGTTGGTGCACCGTATAAGATATTGGATTTTGCCAATGGCGAGGGCATGGCACTGGTAGGTGTTTTCAAAACACGGGAAGATATAATAAACGCGGAACGGAGAAAACAAAAACTTGATTCAACCGACATATTGGCAATAAAAGGATTGGGGCAGTTCAAGGAGTTTGACGCAATCGCCGCGCTAAGGAAGCTTATTGAGGACTGGTATGTGTCAGATTTCCACATAGAGGACGCACGGCAACGCAATGAGGCTGGATATAGTGAAAACCTATCTAAAAAAGGAGATAATCTCGCCAATGTGACAAAATATATCTACGACAACCACAGGGCAATATTCGATGCTATATTGCAAAAAATGAAAGAGCGTGTTCCGGGTGTATCTAATGTTGACGCCAGCTTATCGGATGGCTATATTATCCTTCGCTTTGCTGATGGAAAGTTTCAGAACCCATTTTCATCAAGGTTTGTATCGGACGGCACAATAAAAATGTTTGCGTATCTGATCCTGTTAAATGACCCTGCTCCGCATACCCTTTTATGTATTGAGGAACCGGAAAATCAATTATACCACAAATTGTTAACCGTGTTAGCAGAAGAGTTTAGAGCGTATGCGGACAAGGGGGGGCAGGTATTCATATCTACACACTCGCCAGACTTCCTCAATGCGGTGGAGTTATCTGAACTTTTTTGCTTAGTTAAAGAAGATGGCTTCACAAAAATTTACAGAGCCGCCGACTCGCCGCTTGTTACTTCGTTATATAAAGCAGGTGATTTGCTTGGATACTTGTGGAATCAAGAGTTACTTCTTGAGGAGGTTTCCAAAAAATGAGGCTTGTGTTTATGGTCGAAGAGCGCTCTATGAAGGAACTGCTTGAAGTATTATTACCGAAATTTTTACCGGATGGTATGGACAAGCCTATTGTCATTGCACATAATGGGAAAAGCGATTTAGCAGCATCAATTCCTAGGAAGTTGCGGGCATGGCACACTCCTGATGATAGATTTATTATCATCCATGACCAAGACAGTCATGAAGACTGCAAGCAACTAAAGGAGAATTTGCTTGCACTTTGTAAAAACTGTCGACATGCTGTTATGGTCAGAATCGCCTGCAGAGAATTAGAGTCATGGTATTTTGGGGATTTAGCGGCTGTTTCGCTTGCTTATGGCAAAAATTTTATAAATCTTGCGGACAAGAAGAAATACCGGACACCAGATAAAATCGCAAACCCAAAAGATGAAATCCGCAAGTTGATTCCCACACATCAGCAAATATCAGGTGCAAAATTGATTGCGCAACACATGAGCGTCGAACAGAATACGTCTACAAGTTTCAATGTGTTTATTAGCGGTGTCAAGAAAATGGCTATTTGCTGATAAAAGGGATTTTACATAGGGTTTTGATGTAAATATGCTTATAGGCTGCGCTGTAACCGTTGGTACCACAGGGATTGAGCGTAGATGCTGTATCGCCACTCCGACCATGAAAAAAGCTTGTGGTTTCAGGGACGGCCGTCCCTGAACGGCAGGGCAAAAAATATTTTCAAAAGATTATTGACAAACCATGTATTAAGCGCTATACTGTTATTACTGAAACGATTCAGTAGAGAGCAGGGGTTAGCATGGGATATCTCCCGATAGTAAATGAGCGGCCTGCCCGCCGTATGACGGCGCGGCGCGGCGGCGGGCGGTTTCACGCCGGGTCATATGGCTCGTGTGCAGGCCGGAGGTATATTTTTTTGGGCCTACTGAAACGTTTCAGTAGGCCCAAAACCGGCATTGGACACCTGTGAGACCCTATCAACGAGGGAGGCGAACGGCTATGGTTAAATACGGCGGCTGGAGCATATCGGCGTCAGGCTATCGCGCCCATGCCCCGCAGCATCTGGAGAGCCTTTTCTGTCAATCCAACGGGTATATCGGCTCCCGCGCCGCTTTCCTGCAGGACGGGGCGCCGCCATATGAGCGCTGCACATTTATGGCGGGCGGCTTTGACTACATAAGCCCCGGTATTACCGATATTGTCAATCTGCCCGACCCGTTCCACCTCACGCTGACGGTCGCCGGCTCTATGCCCGGACGGAGCGGCGGGAGCTACACCCGGTTCGACCAGCGGTTAGATCTCAAAAACGGGCTGTATACGCGCGACGCGGTATGGACGGACGAGCGGGGCTGTGAAACCGCGATCAAAATCTCACGCTTTATCAGCATGGCTAACAAGCACCTCGCGGCGCTGCGCGTCGAGCTGACCGCGCTGAACCACGACGGCGAGGCGGCGCTGCTGATGGGGCTTGACGCCGGGGTGTTGAATCTTCCGGTGCATGACGACCAAACGCTGGTAAACGATCAGACCGTCAAGATGCTGAATTACGCCGGCGGGACGAGCGAGCGCGGAAGCTGCGGCTTGACGGTTCGCTCGCGTACGGGCCGCGTGAAAATTGACATGCGCTGCCGTATCACACATTCGGACGGCGAGCAGGAGGACGGCTCCGGGGCCGATTGCCCCGCCCGCAGGCTGACCGTTAAGCTCAAGAGAAACCAAACCGTTTACGCGGAAAAGATCATATCGGTCAACCTTCCCGGCGGGCCGCCGCCGGGCGGCTTCGCGCCGCTGCTTGAGGAAAGCGGGAGCGCGTGGGCGCTTCGCTGGAAAAACGCGGACATCGAGGTGGAGTCGGACGACCCCGGGCTGCAAACGGCGCTGCGGTATAACCTGTTCCAGCTAATGCAGAGCAGGCCGTTTGGCGACCCGGATGTGAGCATAGGCGCGCGCGGCCTGACCCACGCGCGCTATAAGGGCTGCTATTTTTGGGACACGGACATATTCCTCCAGCCGTTTTTCGCGTATACCGATCCCGCCGCCGCCCGCGACTTGGTGCGTTTCAGGCTGAGCACCCTGCCCGACGCGCGGGAGAACGCAAAAGCCCTTAATCTGGACGGGGCGCGGTATGCCTGGATGTGCGCCGCCGGGGGCAGGGAGCAATGCCATACATGGGACATTGGGCGCAGCGAGGTGCATATCACCGCCGACGTCGCGTACGCGGCGGACGAGTACGCGCGCGTGACCGGGGACGAGAGCCTGCGCGGCGAGATGTCGCGGCTGTTTGTTGAGACCGCCCGGTATTGGGCCTCCAGATTTTCCTATGATAAATCAAAAGACGTTTACAATCTCCTGTTTGTCAAAGGGCCGGACGAATACTGCGGCGTTTCGTCGAACAACGCCTATACCGTTATGTTAGCCAGGCACAATCTTAAATTGGCTCTCGGAGCCGCTGAAGGCGGCGTTTCCCCGGACGAGGCGGCCAAATGGCGGGAGATTATTGAGAAATCCCATGTGGGGTATGACGCGGAGCGTGAGCTTTACATACAGGACGACGACTTTCCGCGTTTGGAGCCCTTTGATTTTATGAGCAAGGATGGTGACGCCCCGATATACCGGAAAATGGACTATGACCGCCTGCAGCGTTACAGGGTTTTGAAGCAGGCCGATCTGGTGCTGCTGATTTTGCTGCTGCCGGACACATTCACCGAGAGCCAAAAGCACGCCATATGGGATTACTACGAGCCTATCACCCTGCACGATTCCAGCCTGAGCCATGGTATACACGCGTGGGCGGCGGCGGTATTGGGGAAGCGGGACAAAGCGTATTACTATTTCAAAAAAAGCCTTTTGCTTGACTTAGAGAACATCATGGGCAATACAGGAACTGAGGGCATCAACATGGCGGCGCTGGGCGCGTCCTGGCAGACGGCGGTATTCGGGTTTGCCGGGCTGTCGGCCGGAAGCGGGGGGGAGCCGTCGCTTTCCCCGAGGCTGCCGGACGGCTGGCGCTCCATGCGGTTCGCGTTTTACGCGAACGGAAAGCGGTACAGAGCTGAAATCACGCCGGAGGGCTGTTCAGTTAAGGAAAACAGGGAGGAAAAATCATGAGAAGCGGCAGGGTCAGGATAAAGGATATCGCGGCGGAAGCCGGCGTGTCGGTCACTACGGTGTCGTACATACTAAACAAAACTCCCACGCAGACATTCTCGCCCGAGACCGTCAAGAGCGTGCTTGACGCGGCAAATAAGCTGGGCTACGTCCCCAATATGGCGGCCAAAGCGCTTGTCAGCAACCGCAGCCATATGATCGGCGTCGTGATACCGCAGACCGAACAGCACAGGGAGGTCATGTTCTCCAATCCGTTTTACGGGGACTTCCTGTCGTCGGTTGAGTACACGGCCCGGCAAAACGGATACCATATCTTGATTTCGGGCACCAACGCCGACCAAACGTATATCGGGGTGGCGCGCACCCGCGGCTTGGACGGGATAATCATACTGGGTATGTATATGGAGCAGCACTACGACGAAATCAAGAAAGCCGGGATGCCGGTAGTGCTGGTGGACTGCTATGTTGACGGCCATGATTTCAACACGGTTAAGATAGACGACCTTCAGGGCGGCTATATGGCCGCTAAGTATCTGCTGGATAAGGGCCATCGCAGGATAGCGCATGTGACGGGCCGTCTTAAGGAGCGGGGGGTAAATCAGCAGCGCATGTACGGCTGGAAAAAGGCTTTGGAGGAAGCCGGCGCCGCCTATGACAGGAGCCTGCTCTATGACGGCGAGGTATCTTATGAATACGGCGTCATATTAGGCGGCAGGCTCGCGGAGAGCTTTCGGGAATCCGGCGTCACGGCGGCCTTCGTTTCGGCGGATATAATGGCGCTCGGTTTGTATAAGGGCCTCAAGGACGGCGGCGTGTCCGTCCCCGGCGATATTTCGGTGGTCAGCTTCGACGACACATGGATCGCCGGCATCTGCGACCCGGCGCTCACGGTTGTGCGTCAGGACGTCGCGCTGAAGGGCAAAACCGCCGTGGAGGCCGTTTTGGGTATCATTGACGGCGGCATCACGGAAAAGAGGGAGATAATACTGCCCATCCGCATTGTGGAGCGCGGCTCGGTAATCGGGAAGTGAGAGCTTATCCGGCCGCGGACGGGACGGCGCGGCGTCAAGACCAAGGCGCGTTAACTCTCTAACGAAAGGAAGGGATATAAATTGCCGGTACGAACGGGTAATTCTCGGGCTATACAAACCGGTTTTTCCCTGTGGAGGGACATCCGCAGAAACTGGGGGCTTTATCTGCTGCTTGCGCCCGCGGTGGTTCTGTTGATTCTGTTTATATACAGGCCCATGTACGGCGTAGTCCTCGCGTTTAAGGACTACACCCCGTCGCGGGGCATTATGGGAAGCCCCTGGGCGGGACTGAAATACTTTGAGCGGTTTTTTAACTCCTATCAGTTTGCAAGCACAATCAGAAACACAATCACACTTAGCCTGTACGCAATAACCGTTACATTCCCGCTGCCCATTATCATGGCTCTGTATATCAATCAGATGCGCGCGAAAAGCTTCCGCAAGGTGTTTCAGGTCGTGACCTACCTGCCGCACTTTATTTCCACGGTCGTGCTGGTGGGCCTTTTACTGCTCGTCCTGTCGCCCAGCGCCGGGATCGCGGGCAATCTGGCAAAGCTTTTCGGCACGGAGCCGGTCAATCTGGTGTCCATACCAAAGGCTTTTTCGCATCTCTATGTCTGGTCGGATGTTTGGCAGCATACCGGCTGGGACAGCATCATTTACTTAGCCGCGCTCTCGGCGGTGGATCCCAGCCTGTACGAGGCGGCCTCGGTGGACGGCGCGTCGAAGTTTCAGAAGCTGCGCTATATAGACCTGCCCATGCTTATACCCACCATGATCACGCTACTGATACTAAGGTCGGGAAACATAATGAACATCGGCTTTGAAAAGACATACCTTATGCAGAACTCGCTCAACATGCCGTTCAGCGAGGTCATCTCGACCTATGTGTATAAGCTCGGCCTGCTGAACGCGCAGTACAGCCTGTCGGCCGCGGTCAGCCTGTTTAACAACGTGATCAATTTCGGCTTATTGGTTATGGTAAATCAAATCTCCAAGCGTGTCGGCAACAACAGCCTGTGGTGATAAGGGCGGCTAAATTGATCGGAGGGAAGGCGTCATGAAAAGCAAATTGCGCGGCTCGGGTTCGGATATCGCGTTCAACGTAATCTTATATGGGGTCTCGGGTATTATTTTACTCCTGATGGCTTATCCCATGTGGTTTATTCTAATCGCGTCATTCAGCGACCCGTCGGCCGTGTCAAACGGCAGGGTTTGGTTTTGGCCCGCGGACTTTACGCTTCTGGGATACCGGGAGATATTTAAGCGCGGCGATATTTTGATAGCCTATCGCAACACAATAGCCTATGTGGCGGCGGGAACCTTTATCGGGCTGACCGTTAACCTCTCGGCCGCCTATGCCCTGTCGCGGCGGGATCTGGTGGGCAGAAAGGCCATCACGCTGTTTTTCGTGTTCACCATGTTCTTCAACGGCGGCCTGATTCCAACCTATCTCAATATCCAGCGGTTTAACCTCCTGAACACATTTACGGTAATGGTTCTGCCCTTTTCGGTGATGGTCTATCACGTCATTGTGGCGCGGACGTTCTTCTCCACCAGTCTGCCCGGCGGGCTGCTGGACGCCGCCCGGATCGACGGCTGCGGCAATCTCAGGTTCTTTTTTACAATGGTGCTGCCCCTCTCAAAGGCGGTTATCGCCGTTATCGCGCTCTGGACGGCGGTTGACCATTGGAACTCCTATTTCAACGCGCTGATTTACCTGCAGCGGGCCCCTGAGCTGCATCCGCTTCAACTGATTCTGCGCTCAATTCTGGTGGTCAATCAGGCCAGCACGATGTGGGGCGGCGACGCGGTGGCCATACAGACCCAGAAGATCGCGGACATGCTCAAGTACAGCATAATCATTGTCTCAACCCTGCCTATTATGATGCTGTATCCTTTCCTGCAGAAGCATTTCAATCAGGGGGTGATGCTCGGCGCCATCAAGGAATAAGCCCCCCCTGATTTTGGAAGGAGTGATTGCGGAACCTATACGGAACCGATACATTGGCATCCTGTTTATTTTTGAAAGGAGCAACTCATGAAAAGATATCTCAAATCCGCCGCCGCGCTGCTGACAGCGGTATTCATAGGACTCTTGGCGGGCTGCGCGAGCGATTCCGCCGACACCGGCGGTTCCTCGGGAACGCCCTCGGCGCCCTCCGGCGGCGCCGCGCCCTCCGGCTCGGCCGGAGAAGGATTTTTCAACCCTGTCGGGTATCCCATTGTAAACGAACCCTATGAGCTTGACATTCTGATGGTTCGCTTTGAAGGCCATGCCGATAAATACTCCGACAACAAATGGTTTACCGAGCTGAGGGAAAAAACCAATGTAATCCCCAATTGGATCGAGGTTATGGCGACCTCCTTCCCGGAGCAAAAAGGGGTCATGTTCGCCAGCGGCGACCTGCCCGACGTCATATTCGGCGCCAATCAGCTTTACGACAACGACATAATAGAAAATCTGGATTACTTCATGCCCCTTAACGGCCTGATTGAGGAGTACATGCCCAACCTGACCAAAGCCTTTGAGGCCGAGCCGGGGATGCGCTCGGCGGCCACTTATTTAGACGGCGTAATCTACACGCTGCCCTCGCTCGCGTACGTCAGGCCGATAGTAGGCTCGCAGCCCATTATCAACAAGGTATGGCTGGATAACCTCGGCTTGGGGATCCCGCAGACCTTAGACGAGCTTTATGACGTCCTTTACGCCTTCAAGAACAACGACCCCAAGGGCGACGGCTCCTTGGTCATCCCGTTCACAGGCGGCGCGGCCGATGCCAACACATTCTTTCCCGAGCTGCCGATAGCGACCTTCTTCGGCGCCCGCGGCAACTATAACGAGGGCCTCGCTATATGGGACGGCGCGGCGACCTTCGTTCCGGCGACCGAGGAGACTAAGGAAGCTATCAAGTTTATGCGCAGGATGTTTGAAAATGGCCTTATGGACAACGAGTTCTACACCCAGATCTGGAGCACGTCATACGCCAAGAGGGTGGACAGCGAACAGCCCATAGTCGGCTTTGAATTAGGATGGACTCCCGACGCCTCCTTTGGCCAGTGGGCCGACCAATATATCGTCATCGCGCCCCCGGCCCGCGCCGACGGCCGGCGCTTCAACGGCCAAATGCCCGGCATCATATCGCGCAACGAGTATATGATTACCACTAACTGCGAGTACCCCGAGATCGCGGCTCGCTGGGCCGACGAGTTCTATACCATCGAGGCCTCGGCCCAGAATACCTTCGGCCCCCTCGACGGTCACTGCTTAGAGGAGCGCGCCGACGGCACATGGGTGGTTTTGCCGCCCACTGCCGACGAGACCCTCGACCAGCGCTCCTGGTTCTACAGCCCCCGCGACTTCGGCCCGAAATTCTTCCCCGTGAATTATGAGGATTTCGGCTTTAAGCTGGAGCTGTACCCCGACGCCGGCGACGGCGTTAAGCTGGGCCTTCAGGAAATCGGCCTGCCCTATACCGATCTCGGCTCCGAGTTCCCCAGCCTCGCGTTTTACACTCAGGAGCAAACCGATGTAATCAACGCTTACCGCACCGACATACGCACCCTTGTAAACTCCACGTTAGCCAGATGGGTTTCACACGGCGGCATTGAGGACGAATGGGATACCTATATCGCGCAGCTAAAGAGCATTGGCCTTGACCAATGGTTAGAGGCCCATCAGGCGGCCTATGACGCCTATATGGCCGGCTGACCGGCAGCTTCCTTGTCCGCCCCCCGGAGGCTTGCTTTCGGGGGCGCGGATAAGAAACAAATCCAAAAAGACGGGAGCTATGATTATGTTGATGGATTTCCGCGGCGAACAGTTCGACGTTATATTGCAGGCCGGCCAGTCCAACTGCGAAGGGGGCGGCCTTGGCCCGATTGACCGGCCTTTTGAGCCGGACGACAGCATATGGTATCTCAACGGCGACTTTACGGTTACAAAGGCGGCTGAAGCCGTGTGGGGCAATGAAATAGTATGTAACTTATCCCTCCCGTTTTCGGCCCGCTATATTCAAAAGGGGCTTTTACAGCCGCCGCGCAAATTGCTGATTATCCGGGCGGCCGTCGGCGGGACGGGCTTTTTGGATATGCGCTGGGGACTTAAAGACGACCTCTATCTGCGCATGATGAAGATGACCGAAACCGCCCTGTCGCTAAACGCCGCCAACCGGCTGGCCGCCTTTATCTGGCATCAGGGGGAGTCCGACGCGTCAAACAACGCCGCCTATGAGACCCATTACTGGAATTTAACGGCGCTGTTAAAGTCGGTCAGGGAGACCTTTGACTGCAAGCGTCTGCCTTTTATAGCCGGCGACTTCGTGCAGGACTGGAAGGGAAGCAACCGGGAAATCTGCGAGCCGGTCGTACAGGCCATAAGGGCCGTTTGTCAGGACGCGCCCCCCGCCGCGTTGGTGGAGACCGCCGGGGTGATTCTCAACCCTCAGGGCGGCGACCACCACATCACCATACACTTTCCCGACGAGGAGACCAGGCGGGCGGGGGTGGGGGACAGC
>WRLW01000011.1 GCA_009777435.1 Oscillospiraceae bacterium
AATACAAAGTCGGCCTGCTGCCGGGGGGGCCGGAAGGACTGCGTTTGGGGCCCGGCGTAAGCCCCCGTGCGGATCCGGCCGCCGTTGCCGAACGCCCTTTTGCTTTGCAGGACATGGTATCCAAAATCGAGCGGGTCGGCCTCGGGGTAAAAAAAGTACAGCAGCCGTGAACGCCGCGTATCATTCATCCAATTCCACAGCAGCGGCATCACGCCGCCCGCCATCGCTCCCAGTATCAGAAACCATCTCGGCTTGACGCCCGCGCCGATCAGCATACAGAAAAACGTGAACACATAGATAAACGCCACGCCCAGATCCTCAGAAATGAACAGTATCAGTCCGACCATTACGCCGAGATGCGCCAGCAAACTCAAAAACGGGAGTACGCGGTTGATCCGGTTCTTCAGCGCGTACATGTGAAGCGCCATCAGGATCACGAAGCTGACCTTGACCACTTCGGCCGACTGGATGTCAAACGGCAGGCTTTCAAACCTCAGCCAGCTTTTGTTTCCGCCGCCGCCGCCGCCAAACGGTATCAGCAGCAGTATGAAGCCCACGTTGAAGCCCGCTATCCATTTCCAGAACCTCGCGTATACCTTTATATCTATCAGAGAGAACACCACAAACACCGCAATACCGATGACGCCCGCCCATATCTGCGTGACCATATAAGGACGCGCGCCTCTCGGCATTATCCTTGCGGCGCTGGAGATGAGCAGCAAGCCATAGCCCGTACACATAACGCCTATGGCCAGCAGGAAGATATCGGCCTTTGTGAAGAAGTCGCGTATGCCTCTGCTCAGTCCGCGCAACGCATTTCTCCCCTTCCAACGTATCCGTTTTATTTTATCACATTCTTAATCCCGCGTAAACACAAAACTGGAGGAATAGCCTTTGTTATCGCGCTCCGAACACGAAACCGAAGAAATAGCGCGCGAGCTTGCTAAACGGCTGCCGCCCGATACTCAGGCGGTCGCCCTCACGGGCGGCATGGGCGCGGGCAAAACGGTTTTTGCCCGCGGGCTTGCCGGCGGCCTCGGATACGGCGGTGCGGCCGCAAGCCCGACCTATACGGTGGTAAACGAATACGGCGGCATTTTCCATTTTGACTGGTACAGGCTCGCCGGCGGCCAAGAACTTTACGAGCTGGGCTGGGACGAATACCTCGAACGCGGCCTGTGCATCGTAGAGTGGAGCGAACGGGCGCCCGGCGCTCTGCCTCCGCGCACCGTGCGCGTCTCATTGGCGCCTGTTGACGGCGCGCCGGAACACCGCGAAATAACTATTGAGGAAAAATGGTCATGATTCTTCTCGCCATTGAATGCAGTTCAAAAACGGCGTCGGCCGCCATTTTTGAAAGCGGCGCGGACGCGCCGGATTCCGCGCCGTCCGGTTCCGGCGTGCTGCTGGGACAGGTATTCCTGAACGCCGGGCTGACCCATTCGGAGACCCTGCTGCCCATGATATCGCAATTGCTTGAGCAGACGCGCGTACCGGCCGGCCGGCTCGAAGCGCTGGCCATCACCAACGGCCCCGGTTCATTTACCGGCCTGCGAATCGGCATATCCACGGTTCTCGGGCTGGCTTGGGCCAGGGCGCTGCCGTGTCTGGGCGTATCTTCGCTCGAGGCCGCCGCCTGGAATGTCGCGCACATGGGCAAGCCTATCTGCGCCGTGATGGACGCGCGGCGCGGGCGCGTCTACCGCGCATTGTTTACGGCGGATTCCGGCGCCTGTCCGCCGCGGCCGGCGCGGCTGACGGACGACCGGGCGGTTCCGCTCGAAACGCTGTTTGATGAATTGCGCGGCGACTCGATTCTTGTTGGAGACGGCGCCTTTATGTGTTATAATGCTTTTGGCGATACATTGCCTGTTACTCTCGCGCCCGAGCATTTAAGATACCCCACGGGCTGCGGAACCGCGCTGGCGGCGCTGGCGGCCGGGCCGTCCGCGTTTCACGGGGCCGATACGCTCAGGGCCGCGTATTGCTCCGGCGCAGAAAAATATCAATATTCGCCAAAAAATAAGGGGGAACGCACATATGAGCGACGTAATGATAGTTGAACATCCGCTGGTAAAACATAAGCTTAGCCGTCTGCGCAACGGCAAAACCGGTTCAAAGGAATTCAGGGAGCTGGCAAACGAGCTGGCCATGCTGTTGTGTTATGAAGCCACAAGAACCCTTCCGCTGGCCGACGCCGACATCCAAACGCCTATGGGAGTGGCGCGCGCGCAAGTGCTGGCGGGCAAAAAGATGGCCTTTATTCCCATCCTGCGCGCCGGCCTCGGTATGCTTGACGGCGTTTTGCGGCTCATACCGGCCGCCCGCGTGGGGCACGTCGGGCTGTTCCGCGACCCTGATACGCTGCAGCCCGTAAAATATTACAGCAAACTGCCGCCCGACGTCGCCGCCCGCGACGTGTTCATACTCGACCCGATGCTGGCCACCGGAAGGAGCGCGGCGGAGGCGGCCGATATTATCAAAGCCGAGGGCTGCAAGAGCATAAAGCTCATGAGTATACTCGCCGCGCCGGAGGGCGTCGCGCACATGCGCGACAGGCATCCCGACGTCGGCGTCTATCTGTGCGCCATAGACGAGCGCCTAAATGACGAGGGCATGATCGTACCCGGCTTGGGCGACGCGGGCGACCGCATATTCGGAACCAAGTAAAAACCGTTTCTCCAACGATTTACCCGGCGGCGTCCTTTGGACGCCGCCGGGCTTTGCAATCATTAACTTATTGGTTCAGCAAAGGCGCGCAGCCAACGCGGGCCTCGTCGTAAAGCCGCGCTATATCCTCAAGTATAGCGCGATGCTCTTCGGTAATGCCCTCCGCCTCCTTCAGCGACGCTTCAAGCTCAATGACGCGATTTTGGATATCGACCGCGGACAAGTTAGCCGCGACGCCTTTTATGGTGTGAGCGGCCTTCGCGGCGGCCTTCGCGTCCCCTCCGTCAATCGCGTCCCGCAGCTCCGCAAGATCGCTGCCGCCCAAAAACTGTCCAAGCAGCTTTGCGTAAAGCTTCGTATTACCGCGAAGCCGTCTCAACGCGCCTTCCACATCCACGCCGGGAATCACAATATTCTCCATACCCCTTATCTCCCCCTGTACTAATCCGCATATACCTTTGCTATTTCGTCGAATTTGCTTATATAGTCACGCGCAACCTCCAACACCACGGGATCAAAATGTGTGCCGCTGTCGTTAAAGAGTATCTCGACCGCCTTCTCATGCGAAAACGGTTCCTTATACGGGCGCTTTGATATCAGCGCGTCGTAGACGTCGGCAATCGCCATCAGGCGCGCCGACATAGGTATCTCTTTTTCCTTGATACCCGCCGGATACCCCTTGCCGTTCCATTTTTCGTGGTGCCCGATGACGATTTCGCGCGCCACTCGCAGAAACGAGTCGTCCTCAAGCTCCAATATGGCGTCGTCTATCATGGCCGCGCCCTTTACCGTATGAAGCTTCATTTCCTCAAACTCGTCAAAATCAAGCTTTCCGGGCTTTAGCAGTATACCGTCAGGTATGGCTACCTTGCCTATATCATGCAGCTTGGCGGATTTTATGATATCAACGCCGTAGTCGTTGCTTATATAGTAGTCAGCGTCCGGCAGATGCGCCTCCTGCAAGACGTTTACCAGAACCTCGACATAGCCCGTCGTCCTGCGCACATGCGCGCCGGTCTCCTGATCCCGGTATCCCGAGACGTTGGCGAGCAGGCTGAGTATACAGTCCTCGGTCTTTTGCAGCCGCTTGGTGCGCTCCACCACCAAATGCTCAAGGTTTTGCCTGTAAAGCCCAAGCTCAAGCTGCAAATCGACGCGCGCCGTGACCACATCGGGCACAATGGGCTTTTTTATGTAGTCCGCCGCCCCGGCCTGAAACGCCATGGCCTCGTCATGGGAAAATTCGGAAGCCGTCAGAAATATGACCGGTATCTCCTCAAGCTCGGGATTGCTCTTGAGTTTATTGATAAACTCATAGCCGTTCATACCGGGCATACGGATGTCCAGCAGAATAAGGTCGGGAATTTTCTTCTGCAAAAACGACATCGCCCACTCCCCAGAAGGGGCGGTATGCACTTTATATTTGTCCCTCAACGTTTCGTCTATCAATCTGAGGTTACCCGCGTTATCGTCAACCGCGAGTATCACTCTTTTTGAGGAGACGTCATTCATTTCCTAACGTCCTTTCTCATGACTTTATTTGCGTCAGCAGTCTTGCCGCGGATTCGTTGAACTGTTCATACGCGTAGTCGTCCAACATGCCCTCAAGCGCCTCAAGCCGCTCGTCATACTCGCCGCCGTCATAGCTGAACGTCCTCGCGGCGCGTATTTCATTCACAGCGTCGTCAGTCTCAAATTCATCCATGGCGGCCAGCGCGCGTTCAAGCGCCCGCGTCAGCGTTTCTATTTTGCCGGCCGGACGGTCGTCCTCCCCGGGCACCTCAACCGCCCCGCTTATCAGTGCCGCCAGACCTGACGCGTCACGGAAGAACGCCCCGTGACCATCTAACTCAAGACCTCCGTCCGCGGCGGCCTCCAATGCCCGCGCGCGCTCCGACAGCTCCGCCGCTCCGATTATATTAAGACTGCTTTTCAGGCTATGCGCCTCAATGGCATAGGCGCTCATATCATTCGCGGCAATGTAATCCGACATTTGAGCTTCCTTTTGCCCGATCTGCCTGCAAAACGCTTTAAGCATTTTAAGATACGCCTCGCGGTTGCCCTTGACCAACTCCAAGCCGCGCCGCGTGTCCAGCGCCTCAATGCCGCCCAGCACGTCTATCCACGCGTATGGCTCATCCGGCCCCTCGCCCGCCGCGCCGTCCTGCGCCGACCTCACGCCCAGCCACTTCACCATCACCGCGTCAAGCGTGTCAGGCTCCACGGGCTTGGACAGACAATCGGTAACGCCGGCCAGCCGGCACGCGCTTTCGAGCTGCCCGGAATCGTCGGCCGTTATCATGATGATGGGCACAGCCGCGTAAGCACCGCCCATCGCGCGCAGACGCCGGCATGTTTCAAAGCCATCCATGTCCGGCATCAGGTAGTCCAGAAACACGATATCGAACTCCGTACCGGCGGCAAGCTCAAGCGCGTCCGCGCCGCCGTCGGCCGTATGCACGGCGATATCATAGCAGCCGAGCATTTCCTCACATAGCATCAAGTTTATTCTGTTGTCGTCAACGATAAGAGCGCTCATTTTTTTATTCATACCAAATACCCAGATTATTATACCACCCTGTCAGCAAAAAGAAAAGTATTTTGTTAAAAAAATTGTTTTTTATTATTCGCAATTTTTTACCTGCAAATATATTGCCATTTCAGGCAAAAAAACCTATGTGTAGCCAAGGCGGCCGCGAAAGATAATAAGGGATACGAAATTATGAAAGGATCTGAGCGGCTTTGGCAAGTATTTGGCAATATAAGGTTCCCGTCTCGGAACCGCCGCCGCTGGGCGGGGTCTGCGACGCCGCGATAATAGGAGGCGGCATGACCGGGGTGCTGTGCGCGCTCAGGCTCGCCGAGATGGGCGTCCGTGACGTCGCCGTGCTTGAGCAGGGGCTGATAGGCGGCGGCACGACCCCGCTCACCACAGGCAAGCTTACCGCGCAGCACAGGCTCATTTACAGCGATCTGTCCGAATCACGCGGGCCGTCGATAGCCGCCGCGTACGCGCGCTCGCACACCGAGGCCATCAGCGACTACGCCGCGCTGTGCGGCGCCTATGGCATCTCATGCGAATACGAGAGCAAGGACAGCGTGGTTTACACGCGCGACCCCAAAAAGCTCCCCGCATTGCGCCTTGAGTCCGAAGCGGCGCGCGCGGCGGGTCTGGCGGTGTGTTTTGAGCCTCAGGCGCCGCTGCCGCTTAACACCGCCGGCGCGCTGAGGACTTTTAATCAGGCGCAGTTTCATCCCGTCAAGTTTCTGGAAGGCGCCGTGCGCGCCGCGTCGGGGCTTGGGGTTCGTTTTTATGAGCATACGCGCGTAACCGACATACGCAGAGGACTTATAACCACAGGCAAGGGCAAGCTTCGCGCCCAGAAAATAATAATCGCCACGCGCTATCCGCTGCTCGATAAATGGGGCATGTATTTCCTTCGCCTGTACCAGTCGCGCTCATACGTCGTCGCGCTGGCCAACACAGGCGCGGACACTCCGCCGGTCATGGCCGTGGACGAGAACAAGGACGGGCTTTCGTTCCGCTCCGCGCGGCATGACAAGCACGGGCCGCTCACACTGCTCGGCGGCTTCGCTCACAAAACCGGCACCCAGGGCGGTCAGCCGCATTTCGCTAAGCTGTGCGAGGCCGCCAGAAAGCTTTACCCAAACGCGCGGCTTGTCGCCCGGTGGTCGGCGCAGGACTGCATCACCCACGACCGCGTGCCGTATATCGGCCCGCACAGCTCGCCGCGTCACGACGGGCTTTATGTCGCCGCCGGCTTCAACAAATGGGGGATGACCTCCGCAATGGTTGCCGCAAATATACTTTCAAACGTCATCGTCAAGGGCTTCAGCCCGTATTTGGAGGTCTACTCGCCAAAGCGCGCCGGGTCGGGAATCAAGCCCGGAAGCTTTATAAAACACGCGGGGCTTATTACGAGCGGACTGACACAGGGCCTTTACCGCCCCCATGACGAACGCGGCGTGTGCCCGCGCTGCACGCATATGCGCAGCGCGCTTCACTGGAACAGCGACGAGGAGACTTGGGACTGCCCGGCGCACGGCTCGCGCTTTGACGAATCGGGATGTATCATCGAAACGCCGGCACAGGATTTTTTGCGTAAAGAACAGGAAGGGCCATGACGGGGCGTTTTATTTCAAAAGCCGGCCGCCGCGCCTTGTGGCACGGCGGCCGGCTCCTTTGGGCCGGCACGGGGCGCGGGCTTTGAGAGTGTGGGCGGCCCCCGCTCATCGGAGCCAAAATGAGCTTGCGTCGTATAATGGCAATTTTTTGCATGAACCGATTCATTTATTTTCCATACACTGGTAATGCAAGCATACATAAGGGTATGTTCCGGCTGATGAACGGGCCCTATGTGTTCTGGATACTAAGATACGGGAGGTAATATCAGCATGGCAGAAAAAAACGCCCTGACGGCCATAGAACGCGACAATGACCGCGGCCGCAGCCACAAGGAGCCCAGCTGCATCCACACCAAAAAGATTTACGACGCTTGCCGTGATAAAGATTGCATAGAGGACGCCCGCGTATATCTAACGCGCAAAGGACAGGCAATCCTCGACAGAGCCATCAACGTCAAGTGCCGCGGCGCAACCTGCATATGGGTATTTGTGGATGTGGAAGCCGTTTCATTCAACCGCGGTTTCTATACCGTCGATGTAAAGTACTTCTACCGCGTCACGGTAGACGCCTTTTTAGGCGTCAGCCGCCCGGTGGAAATCGAGGGCCTGTGTACGTTTGACAAACGCGTTATACTGTTCGGCTCCGAGGGCAACGCGAAAATTTTCAGCTCACGCGCCTCGCTTGGCGAAGCCGACGTACAGAAAATGCGTCAGGCCAACATGCCTACCGCCGTGGTAGAGTACGCCGACTACTTAATGACAGGGCGCTTCCCCCGCGCCGAACGCAGTATGTCGTATATCAGCTCAATGTCGCCAAGCTCGGCTTCGGGCGTCGCGGTAATCGCGCCGCCATTTTTAACGGCGTCCCAAAAGTTCAGCATCTCTCCGAGATAACCGCGCGACGGCGTGAACGGGCGTTCCTCAACGCTGCCGTCGTCCCTTGTGATACGCACATTCCCGTAGTATTTGCTCTCCAGATATATATCGCCCTTCGTACAGGCGATGCGCAGCCCCATAGGCGGCGACGTCCTCTCCGCGCGCGCCGAGCAGTATGTGAACTGCCCTATCACGCCGCTTTTGAACCGAAGCAGCGCGGCTATGGTGTCATACGGGCAGTAATCCTTCTCATGCGGGCGCCCGTCGGCATACAGCGATTCAACGTCGCCGAACAGGAAACGCATCTGCGCGATATCATGGACGCCGCCGTCGATGAACGACCCGCCCTCGAAGCTTGGATGCTGTCTCCACTTGGTCGTGAAAAAGACGCTCCCCGCCGCGCCCTTGTCAAAATCGGCGCCGGTCGTATGCGTAAACGAGACCGCTTCCCCCAGCTCGCCGCTTGTCAGCAGCTCTTTTATGATAAGCGTCTCCTGGTCATAGAGGATATTCTCGGCCACCATCACGATAAGATTCTTTTGATTTTTCAAGGCGATAAGCTCTTTCACGCCTTCGGCCGTACTCGCGAACGGCTTCTCCGCGATCAGGTGCCTGCCGGTGTTCAGCACGTCCCTTGCCACCTCGAAATTCTCGCTGATGGGCACAAGCACGTCCACCGCGTCAAGGTCGTCGCGCTCTATCATCCGCCTGTAGTCGTCATAAACACGCTCCTTGGGCAGCGAAATGGTCTCCGCGAACGCCTCGGCCTTGCTTAACGTCCTGTTGCACACGGCCGCGACCTCATACTTGCCGCCCAGCTGCTTCAGCGCGGGCCAGTGAAGCTTGTCCCAAGCCAGCCCGATGCCGATCACTCCCAAACGAATTCGTTCCCCCATAATAACACCGCATCCTTTCCTATCCGCATTATCTCCGAAACGCCGTAATATATTATATCACAACCCATAGTATAAGGAGAATACCGTTTATGCCGGTCACATACCGCGCGGCGGATCCGCCGCCGCCAAGCGAGGACGCGGAGCGCATCGTAAAAGCGGTCATCCGGGCCGCGCTTGAGACGCTTGACATGCGCCTGCTTTTTACCCGGAGCACGAAAGAGGCTGTGAGGAGGAATCCGGGGGTGTCTCCGTATGAAAAGGGCCGCCGCTTACATACGGGTGTCCACCGACAAAAGCGAACAGCTTGCCAGTCTGGCCAACCAGCGCGAAATACTGCGTCGTTTTTGCGCCGACAAGGGCTATGAGCTGATAAGGATTTACGCCGACGAGGGCGTGTCGGGCCGCAGTCTCAAAAACCGCCGCGAGTTCATCGCGCTCTTAAACGACAGCGGACGGCATATTTTTGACGTTATCGTGCTGAAAGACATCTCGCGTTTTTCCCGCAATGTGCGCGTCGCCCTCAACTCTATCTACGAGCTGCGCGGCAACGGCGTAAAGCTCCATTTTCTAAACGACGCTTCCGAAATGTCTGAACACGACGGCATGTCCGTCATACTCAAGGCCGTTTTGGCCGAGGAGGAGAGCAAAAGCCTGTCTATGCGCGTAAAAGCCTCTAAGAAGCTCAACGCCGAGAGGGGCCGCGTTCCCACACGCGTCTACGGCTATGACAGGATAGACAATTTCACGCTCTCGGTCAACGGCGCCGAAGCCGGTGTCGTCCGCGAGCTTTTCCGCAAATACGCGTATGAGGGCTGGGGCTGCCGGCGTCTGGCCCTGTGGCTTCGCTCGTCGCTTATAGACAGCAAGGGCTGCCGGGGCGCGCGGGACTCGCCGGGCGCGCCCGGCAGACCCGGGGCGCCTGAGTGCTGGAGCGCGAAAACTGTGCGCCGTATGCTCTCAAACCCTATATACGCGGGGATTCTGCAAACCATGAAATCGACCAGCGATTTTGACGGCAACAGGCGCGTGGCGCTTGACCGCGGCCAATGGATAGAACACGCGCGGCCCGAATGGGCCATCGTTGACGCTGAGACATGGGATAAAGCTCAGGAGGTTATCTCGCGGCGGCGCGAAATTTACAAAAACGAGCGGCCGCGCTATTCCGGCGCGCACCTGTTCAGCAACCTTATCATCTGCGGCAAGTGCGGGCGCAGCTTTATATTCAGGTCGTATACCTACGCGAAAGAGCGGCGCTATTACATCTGCGCCGGCTATAACAATTACGGGAAGTCCGTCTGCGGCAACACTCACGCGATAGACGAACCCGAGCTTGCCGGATTTGTCAGCCGTTTTTTGGCCGGTATGATACGCGAAGCCGGCCAAAGCCTCATACGCGATACGGTCTCGGAATTCGTCCGCCGGCACCTCCCGCGCGCCGGCGAGGAGGCTATGCTCGAAAAAGAAATACGCGAAACAAACAGGCAAGCCGAGCGATACAAGGCGATGTTCGTCAGGGATCTCATAGGCATAGACGAGCTTGACGCCAAGCTGCGCGGCGTTAAGGAGTCGCTTTCGGCGCTCGAAGGCCGGCTCTTTAACCTGCGGCGGCTTAAAAGCCGCGGCGCAAACGACGTGATAAAGGACATAATCGGCGGCATGGAGCGCATAGTCCTGAATGGCTGCCTTACCAATCCCCTATTGCGCGACGCGCTCGACAGTATCACCGTTTCGCCGTGCGGAACCGTAACCGTTTACCCAAAGCGTACCGCGCCGGAGGTCAGGCCGTCTCGTCCTGACTCTGAGACATATACAGGCGATAATACAGGCCGCGTTTTGCCATAAGCTCGTCATGGCTCCCCTGCTCGGCGATATTACCGCCGTCGATGTAAAGTATCTTCGTGCAGTTGCGGATGGTGGACAGGCGGTGCGCGACTATAAACGACGTGCGCCCCACCAGCATCCGCGCGATACCCTCCTGCACCAGCCGCTCGGTATTGGTGTCGATGCTCGACGTGGCCTCGTCAAGTATAAGTATACGCGGGTCGGACAGCAGGGTGCGCGCGAATGAGATCAGCTGCTTTTGGCCTGAGGACAGACCCTCGCCGCGCTCGTTTACCGGCGTGTAGTACCCTCTGGGTAATTTTTGTATAAATTCGTCCGCGGACACGGCGCGGGCCGCCTCCATACACTCCTCGTCGGTGGCGTCAAGCCGCCCGTAACGGATGTTCTCGATTATATTTCCCGAGAAAATAAAGGTGTCCTGAAGCATAATGCCCATCTGCCGCCGCAGGGACGCAATCGTCACCTCATTGATGTCATGCCCGTCCACATAGACCGCGCCGCCCGAAAGATTATAAAAGCGCGACAGCAGATTTATTATGGTCGATTTACCCGCCCCGGTCGGCCCCACAAGCGCTATCGACTCACCCTCAAGAGCCTCGAATCTCACGCCCTTAAGCACCGGCACCTCAGGCTCATAAGCGAAGCTCACGTCTAAGAAGGTGACGTTGCCCTGTATAACGGGCAGCGTGTAAGCGCCCTCGCGGTCGGAAACGGTCACAGGCTCGTCAAGCACCTGAAATATGCGCTCAAGATACGCGACTGTGTTGATAAGGTTGTTATAAAGTGTTCCGAGGTTTTGAAGCGGCTGCCAAAAGCGCCACGAGAAGCCCGCCATCGCGATGATGACGCCCACGGTCACACCGCCGCCGCCCAGCGTATATACCCCAAAGAGGTAGATTGCCGCCGTCACCATGCGCGCCATGATGGCCGTGGCCGGCCACATGCTGTGGATAAGATATATCGCCTTCATCCACAGCCGGCGGTTGTCGTCGAGCAGACCGTCCATGACTTCGAGATTATCCTCCTCACGCGTGAACGCCTGCGTGACCCTGACCCCGTTCACGTTCTCGGCAAGATAGGCCGTCATGTTTGACTGCTTGTTTGAGAAGAGCTGCCAAGCGCGGCGCTGGCGCGTTTTTATCAGGAATATATACGCCGCGAACAGGGGCAGGCCGCACAGCATTATCAGCGTCAGCCGCCATGAGACGAACAGCGCGGCGTAGAGAACAATAAAAATCATCGAAAGCGGCTCGATTATAAAGTTTATCAGTCCCGACGAAAGGAAATCGGCGACCGTATTTATATAGTTCACCACGCGCACGAGTATCTTACCCGCCGGACGGTTGTCATAATAGTCAAACGGCAGCTTTTGCAGGTGTCCGAACAGATCGGCGCGCATCTCGGCTATTATGTGCTGTCCCGATAAGCTGTTCAGCCGCGATCTTATCTTGTTGCAGATAACGATTACCACGCTGATGAATATAAACAGCACGCCGGCTATAACTATACCGCTTATGTTTTTCCCGGGTATATACTCGTCTATAACGAGCTTAGTCAGCAGCGGCGTCAGCAGCGACAGGAGAATCGAGAGCATACTGATAAGGAATACCTTGATGAAATTGACCTTGTACCTCGCGATGTATCCCATCGCGCGCTTCATGTGCTTCCAGTCAAACGGGGCGTTAAGCTCCTCGTCCACATTGAACGTATTCCGTTTTTTCATATCCTCCGCCCCCCCTTACTAAAGCGCCTGCGCCCCGGCGCCCTGCTGAAGCATATATGTCTGATAATAGTAGCCCTTGCCGGCCATCAGTTCCTCGTGCGTGCCTTCCTCCGTGACGCGCCCGCCGTCAAGGATATATATGCGGTCGGCGTGACGGATCGACGATACGCGCTGCGCGATGATAAGCGTGGTCGCGCGGTACGGCAAATCACGCAGGCGGCCCTGTATATATTTTTCGGTCTCCATGTCAACGGCGCTGGTGGTATCGTCGAGAATAAGAATCTTCGGGCGCGGCAGCAGCGCGCGGGCAAGCGAGACGCGCTGCTTCTGGCCGCCCGAAATGCCTGTGCCGCGTTCGCCTACTATGGTTTGATATCCGTCGGGCATGGCCGAGACAAACCTGTCCGCGTCCGCGTCGGCGGCGGCCTCCCTGACGCGCTCAAATTCGGCCTCGGGGTCGCCGTAGGCAATATTGCTCTCAACCGACGCCGAAAACAAAAACACGTCCTACATGGTCATGCCGATGGCGCCCCGCAACGCCGGCAGCGCGTAATGCTCCACATTTATGCCGTCCACAAGCACCGCGCCGCGCGTGACGCCGGCGAAGCGGGGTATGAGCGACGCCAGCACGGTTTTACCCGAGCCCGTAGGCCCCATGAATCCGACCGTTTTTCCGGCCTTTATCTCAATATTTATGTCCGAGAGTATATCCACGCCGTCCATGCGCAGCGAAACATTTTTGAAGGATATGTCGCCCTGCACCGCTTCGGCCGATTCCACCGCGGGCGCTTCCGGGCTTCTTATCGCGTTGCGGCTCTCGTATATACGCATGAGCTTTTCGCCGGACGCGAAAAAGCGCTGGGCGTCGTTTATATACAGGCCCATTTGCACCATCGGCTGGTTGAGCGCCCACGCCAGCGACATGAATATCTGCATCTGGCCGAGCGTTATACGGCCCGCGATGACCATGATGCCGCCGACCACGAGGTTGACGACATTCAAAAACTGCGACGCCGACTCTATCAGCGGCGCGTAGCGCAGCCACGTTTTGTTTACCTCGAGCATCGCGTCGCGGAAGCGCTCGTTCTCACGCGTGAATTTCCCAATCTCATAGTCCTCGCGCGTAAAGGCCCTTACCACACGCATACCGTTTATATTCTCATTGACTACCGTAGACAGCACGGCGCGCTGGTCGCTGACCGCGCCGTGCGCCGGCCGCATCTTTCGCCCAAGCGCGAAGCTCAGCGCCGCGGCCACGGGGGTCAGTATAAATAAGCAGAGCGCGTAGAGCGGGTCAATGACCAGAAACAGCGTCAAAACCGAAACCACCATCAACACGCTCTCTATCATCCCGGGTATCACCCAGCTAAAAAAATGTCTCAGGATATCAACGTCGCCGGTACACTTCGTTATAAGATCGCCCGCCGCGTTCTGGCGGAAAAACCCTGACGTCTGCGCGATAATGCGCTTAAACAGGTCGTGCCTGACGCCGCGCGTTATCTCCTGTGACAAGACCTCCCATGAAATCGTATTTATGTATTTGAGGGCCATAAACAGCGCGCCGACGCCGAGCGATTTTATCAACAGCCCCGGCAGCTCGCCGTACTCCTCTTTCAGAAGCACATCGTCAATTATGCGGCGGAAAAAAAACGGCTCGGCAAGCATCAGCCCAACCACCGCGGCCGCGAAAAAAAAGCCGGCGTAAAGACGCCACCGCTGACGCCCCGACCATTGAAGCGCCCATTTTATACTCTCCATGCGCTCAAAACCACCCGATATATCATATCGGGCTAATTATATGTAAATCGCCATGTATTTACAAGCTGTAAACCCGTGAAATGCTATACAAAAAAACACCGCCCTTTAACAGCGGCGTTGTTGATATTCACAAGGTGGCGGCACAGCCGTTTTTTTCACCGTTATCAATATATGACTTTACAAAGGCAATGCCGGCCTTTACGGTCTCCTTGCCCCTGTCGTCAAGCAGCCTGTACTGGTCAACCAGCTCGGTTTCGTCTTTGCTTAAAAGTATAGGGTTGGACTCATACCTTCCAAGCAGATAATCAACACTAACATTATACATATCCGCAAGCAAACGTATGGTATCGTAATTCATTTGGCGTTTTCCAAGCTCGTAGAGAGAATAGGCGTCTCTCGACAGCTGCAAGCGTTCGGCAACCTCTTGCTGCGTCAGTTTATTACTTGTACGCAATTCACGCAACCGCGGCAACAGCATGGATACCCACCCCATTTGTTAAGAATATCGAAAATACGCTAAGTATTCAATGACTTCGACAATATGTCGATTATATGAAAGTAAAGAAGAAATTATACATTGACAGCGCGACATTTTGTCACTATAATAGGAACGGTATGGGACGGGTTATTTTTAAGGTGGGGTTATTATTATGCAGTGTCCTTACTATAAAAGGGTTTATGTTGATTCGCGCGACGACACCCAGCACGCCCGCTACGAGCATTATTGCTCAAAGCGCGCGGAGCCTAAGATGATTTTAGTTTCATATGGAAACAGCAAAAAAGATCACGGCATCACACCCGCGGATTCGGTCGCGGGGGTAATGCCGGCGCTCCATATATATAATGTGTGTCAGCGCAACCCCAACGGCTGCGGCGTCACATTCTGATAAAGCCTTTCAGTTAGCGGTCAGTGGCGGAAGTCGTTGACCCGATATGCTTGAATGTCAAGATGATTGAGAAATGCGGCTGCGACAGGGGCTGCAACGACGAAATGTTCGACATGCCCAATTGCATCTGCGACTGCTTCGAGGACGAACTGGTGATCGACGGCGAGGACAAGCGGCTTTACTGCACGCTTGGCCAATTCTCACTCATACGCATGGAGCGCGACAGCCAGCTCCTTATCGACAGCGTGGAGTTCTGTATGCCCGAAAAAGAGTGTGCGGGCGGCAGCGAGGAAACCCCCTGCGACCTGTTCAAGCGCATACGGTTCCCGGTAGACGAGTTCTTCCCGCCCGACAAAGCGCACGGCGACTTTGGGCCATGCAAGGGAGACTGCAAGTAAATCGCGATAACGAAAGGGGG
>WRLW01000012.1 GCA_009777435.1 Oscillospiraceae bacterium
TTATATAGTTAAGGCTGTCAAGCATACACACGGCGGCGTCCACCGTGTCGTAAAGGTCAAGCTCCCATAGCTTCTGACACAGAAACATCGGGTCATCGGGAGGCAGTCCAAAACCGCCGCGCTTAAGCTCGGCGGCGGTCAGCATATCGGGCGACGCGTCCACGCCTATTACCGAAAACCCTTTGCCGCGCAGGGCATAGGACAGCGAACCTGTGCCGCACGCCATATCAAGCACCGTCGTGGGCCGCGTTTGGGTATAAGCAAACAGGCCGATCATATAATCGGCCCACCGCGAATAATCCACATGCCCCATCAGCGCGTCGTAATGGCGCGCCATAGCGCCGCCGTAAGAGGCGGCGCTCAAATTTGCGTCAGGATATAGGCCGCGTTGAGCATGGATATCTGAAGCCCTTTTTCCATAGCCAGCGCTTCGTCCATATCCAGATCGACCATTTCCCTGTTGCTGATTACTATCACGCGGTTGCGCTTGCCCTCAAGCAGCGTGCGCACGGCCATTTCACCCATACGCGACGCTGTAACGCGGTCGCGCGCGGTAGGCGACCCACCGCGCTGTATATGCCCCAATATGGTGACGCGCGGATCCATCCCGGTCTCTTCCTTGATGCTTGTCGCCAGCTCGTCTATGTGCCCGACGCCCTCGGCCGCGATAATCAGATGGTGCGTACGCCCCCTGATACGGCCCCCGCGTATTTTCTCGGCCACGTCTTTGTCAAAGTTATACGGCAGCTCGGGCAGCAGCATGGCCGTCGCGCCGCAGGCAATGCCTACATACAGTGCCAAATGGCCCGCGTTGCGCCCCATAACCTCGACTATAGAGCAGCGCTCATGCGACTGCATGGTATCGCGCAGCTTGTCTATGGCGTGCATGGCGGTGTTGCACGCCGTATCGAAGCCTATGGTGTAGTTCGAGCAAGCCACGTCGTTGTCGATGGTGCCCGGTATGCCCACCACGTTCACACCGTAGCGGGATACGTCGCGCGCGCCGCGAAACGTCCCGTCGCCGCCGACGACGATAAGACCGTCCATGCCCAAATACTTGATGCTGTTCGCGGCCTTCTGCAAGCCCTCCTCGGTATTGAATTCGGGACAGCGCGCCGTGTACAGTATGGTGCCGCCGCGTGTAATCAAGCCGTTGACATCCTTGGCCTTCAGCTCGACCACATCGCCGTTTATAAGGCCGTTATAGCCGCGCCTTATGCCTAAGCACTCTATGCCGTGGTGTACGGAAGCGCGCACAACCGCCCGGATGGCGGAGTTCATGCCGGGGGCGTCGCCGCCGCTGGTCAGTACCCCTATCCGGCGCACATGTGACCGTGTTTTTGCCATGACAGCATCATCCTTTACTGTAATATTCAACCATCTCACCGCCATTTATACTTGCTTTGACATCAATCAGCCTCTGGTTGCAGCTGCCGCGCCACTCAAGCTCAAGCGACCGCCGCTGTAAGATAAACGGGCCGTCCGCCAGCACGTCGATCCTCTCGAGCAGCTCGCGCCATTCCGGCGGCGCGCCGGGGGCGTTCAGCTCCTCCCATGTCATGCCGGTATAACACCACACGTCAAGCCCCAGCGCGCGGGCCTCCGACGCGAGCCGCGCGGCGGCGGCGGCCTGCAAAAACGGTTCGCCGCCCGACAGCGTTAGGCCCCTGAGCATCGGGTTGCCCGACATGGCGCGCGTCAGCTCCGAAAGAGAGACAAGGCGGCCCCCGCCGGGGTCGTGGGTCTGCGGGTTATGGCAGCCCGGACATCTGCGGTGACAGCCTTGAAAAAACACGACGAACCGCAAGCCGGGGCCGTCCGCTATCGAATCGTGCAGGATATCGTTTACGCGCAGCGTATGTTCCTCACTTGTGCTTAACACGGTCTCGTTCCTCCGCGCGCTTGGCGTTGTTGAAGCGGTCGCGCGTGCCCACAAGGTATCCGGTGATGCGGCGTATGCGCTCAAAAGGCTCGTCGTCGGGGTTCTCCGTGCGCCCGCATGACGGGCAGCGTTCGTCTATAACGCCCGAAAAGCCGCATACCGGGTCGCGGTCTACCGGATGGTTAATCGAACCGTAGCCGACGCCGGCCTCCGCCATAGTCCGTATTATTTGCTCAAACGCGTCAAGGTTGCGCGCCGGGTCGCCGTCCACCTCGACATAGGTGATATGGCCGGCGTTGGTCAGCGCGTGGTAAGGGGCTTCGGCGTTTATCTTATCATAGGCGGTGATCGGGAAGTTCACCGGAATATGGAAGCTGTTGGTATAATACTCCTTGTCGGTAACGCCGGGAATCAGCCCGTATTTCTTTTGGTCAAGACCCACAAAGCGCCCCGACAGCCCTTCCGCGGGCGTGGCCAGCAGGGTGACGTTCATGCTCATGCGGCGGCTGTACTCGTCACAGCGGCGGCGCATATGCGATATAATCTCAAATCCCAAGCGGCGCGCCCGCTCCGTCTGGCCGTGGTGCGAGCCGACCAGCGCGCACAGCGTCTCGGCCAATCCGATAAAGCCTATCGACAGGGTTCCGTGCTTGAGCGCCTCCCCTACCTCGTCGTCGGGGCCAAGCTCCTCTGAGCCGAGCCAAACGCCCTGCCCCATGAGGAACGGGAAATTACGCGCCTTCTTTTTGGCCTGTATGGAGTATCTCCTCATAAGCTGATCAACGACCAAATCAAGTATCGCGTCGAGCTTCTGGTAAAACAGCGCGATATCCCCGCCGGCCTCTATGCCGAGCCTCGGCAGATTGACCGACGTGAAGGACAGGTTGCCGCGCCCGGTCGTAATCTCGCTGCCGGGGTCGTAAACGTTGGCTATGACGCGCGTACGGCAGCCCATATAGCCGATCTCGGTCTCCGGGCGCCCTTCCTTATAATACTTCGCGTTGAAGGGCGCGTCGAGGAATGAGAAGTTGGGGAACAGCCGCTTGGCCGACACGCGGCAAGCGAGCCGGAACAGGTCATAGTTGGGGTCGTCCTGATTGTAGCTGACGCCCGCCTTCACCTTGAATATCTGTATCGGGAAAATGGATGTCTCGCCGCTGCCAAGCCCGGCTTCGGTGGCCAGCAGAATATTGCGGATGACCATGCGGCCCTCGGGCGACGTGTCGGTGCCGTAGTTGATGGTCGAAAACGGCGTTTGCGCGCCGGCCCGCGAGTGCATGGTGTTGAGGTTATGCACCAGCGCGACCATAGCTTTATAGGTTGCGCGCTCGGTCTCGGCGGCGGCGTGACGCCGCGCGAACGCCTGAACGCGCTCCACCTCGGGCAGGTCAAGCCACTGCGACAGCATACGCGCCTCGATGCGGTTATAGCCGCCGTCGCCGCTAAGCGCCGGCTTCAGCAGGCCGGGCCACTCGATTTCCACATTATCCATGCCGCACAGCAGCGACAGAGCGCGTTTAATATTGTCGCGGTACATGCGGACATAGGTCTTGGCCACGCCGGGCGCCAGCCCGTAGTCAAAATTGGCCACGCTCTGGCCGCCGTGCTGGTCGTTCTGATTCGACTGTATGGCGATACAGCACAGCGCGGCGTAGCTGGCTATATTGGTCGGCTCGCGCAGCGCCCCGTGGCCGGTGCAGAAGCCGCCCTTGAACAGCTTGACCAAATCTATCTGGCAGCATGTCGTGGTCAGGGTCAGAAAATCAAGGTCATGTATATGTATGTCGCCCGATTTGTGCGCGGCGTTATGGTCGGGCGACAGCACGAACATCTCGTTAAAGCGCTTGGCGCCCTCGGAGCCGTATTTGAGCATGGTGCCCATCGCCGTATCGCCGTCAATGTTCGCGTTTTCGCGCTTGATATCCGAATCCGAAGCGTTTGAAAAGGTTATGTCCTCATAGACCTGCATCAGCCGGGTATTCATTTCACGGACGCGGCTGCGCTCGGCGCGGTAAAGTATATAAGCCTTGGCGGCGCCGACGTATCCGTTTTGGATCAGCACGCGCTCAACGGCGTCCTGAACGGTCTCCACATCGGGCAGCTCAAGGCCCTGCATGATAAGCAAATCATAAACCTGCTCGGCTAACCGCGCGGCGTCGCCGGGCCGCGTATCGCCCAAGGTGGCCAAAAACGCCTTGCCTATCGCGTTAGAAATTTTATCTATGTCAAAGCCGACGCAGCGGCCGTCCCGCTTCCTGATACTCTCAACCGCGGCGTCCCTGATGGTCATTCGCGTATCCCCCACATCCGTTACAGCATGATAAATTACCCGTTAGCATAACAACATATTGTAGTGGTTATGCACAAGATGACAGTATATATAGTATATCCTCATTATGCAGCTTGTCAATGGCGTAAACGGCGTTTTTACCGCTTGTTGACAAATCGTAGGGTGAGCGCGTCCTCGGGCGGCGGCGCCCGCGAAATCCGTCTGCCATTAAATACCATATATCAGACGGCGGCGCTGCCGTTTTCGTCCTCAATCAGGATAAGAATACGTTCCTCAACCCCGGTCAGCGCGTTTACATAAATCAAAAAAGTCCGCCCCTCCGGGTCAATGCAGGTAAAGCCATAACACAACAATTCGTTTAGCCCGTCCGTTGAGACGACGCACAGCTCCGCGTCCGCCACGAACAGCTCCGGGCTGAGCCGTTCCTTAGCCTCGCCGACGGGGATATACGCGCCCTCATGGCCGCCGCGCGCCGCGTGGTTCATCAGATAGCCTGTGCTTTCAAGTATTTGCAGCCTGCCGTTATCAAGCGCGACGCCCACGCGTATCATATCTGTGTAATAAACGGTATCGTTTTGCCTATGATGGAACATGATGAGCAGCGTGTTGCCCGAACGCGTGTAGCGGCTTTCGCGCATACCCTCAAAGCCGAGCGTTTCCAAGCTCCCTTTGGCTTTCTGTATGGCCTGCTCGAAGGTCAGGCGCGGCTCTCCGGGTTCGCGCGAGTTCAGAATCGAGACGGCGTGCCCGCCCCGCTTTGAGATATTTATAGTAACCTCGCCGCCGTCGATACGCGCCAGAAAGCCATAAGCCGGGATAGGGCCTTCCGATTCACCCGCGGGCTGAAGCAGGGCGGGCTTGATATCCAAATACCCGGCGGCCTTCAGGATGGCCGCCTCCGCGTCAATCTCGGGCTGATCTTTGAGAAATAACGCCTCGCGGCCCTCTATGTGGTCGGACAGCGCGCCGTCGTATACCAGCGGCGGCAGTTCTGAAAACGTGCTTTCAATACCGGTAACGCTGTCCCCTATCCCGGCGGCGCGATAAATGTCCGTGCCGCGCGCGCCGACCAGCAGACGGCCTATATTGACCCGTTCCTCGGCAAGTATGGCGGTCAGTGCCGAAAGGCGCGCCGACAGGCCGCGCGCCGCGCCCGACAGATTTCTGAGCTGCTCCCGCCGCCCGTCCGGCATGGGCTGCCCCGACGCGGCCTCGCGGTTCGCGGCGTATGCCCAGTCGCCTAACTGAGAGAGGAACTTGGCCGTGTTTTCCATCTCGTATGACGAAAAGGGCAGCGAGTACAGCTCCTTTTGGGCGCCCGCGGCCTTGCGCGAGATATCACAGGCCAAAGCGGAGATCATTACCGGGCTGTTTGCGTACAGGCCCTTTTGCAGAGCCGTGTCTATCGACACGGCGGCTTCCGTCAGCCCCGCCAGCGCGCGCTGATACTCATTTTCTATGCGGCCGCGGTAAAGAGACGCCTGCCGCCAGCCCATAACGCAGCAGCCGGCCAGCGCCATCACGCCGAACACGGCGAACGACGCCGCGCGTATCAAAGCCCGGCGCGACAGCGAAGGCATATCAACTCTCCGCCTTGGCATAATCAGACTATCTCGGGGCTGTCGCGCGTCTCGTTGACCGGCGGCACGCGCGTATGGCCGTCGGTGCGGTCGCGGTCGTCAAAGCGGTCGCCCGGCCTGAAGCGTATCGGGGCGTTGGCCTCAAGATTAACCTGATTGGCGATATGCGTGGCGTAGCTCAAAACGGCGGGCTGAAGCGCGGCCAGATTATTGGGCGCCGTCGCCAGCAGGTTCATTACGGCCGTCTGGCTGAGTAATTGCTGTATCGAACGGCGTTCGTTCTCAATGGCCTGGTCGGGCACTAATTCGGCGGCCGCCTCCATAAGCGCCTCCGTGAACGTGCGCGGCAGCGCGGCCGGCGACTCCCCCGAACCCGCGATTGCGGCAAGTGAGTATAAAGGTCTGCGCGGCTGTACCGGCCTGCGGTTTACGCGGTCGGCGTCGCCTTGGCTGTTTATGCCCGCCTGACGCGGCGGCATCGATACATTGAATCTGTCGTCCATGAGTAAACCCTCCTTTTGGGGCTATTTTTCCCAAAAGGAGGGCGGGTATACTTAGAATCGGCGCCCGCGGCCGGGTAAATTTCACGCCGGCGGCTCTCCCTCAACGGATACGGTACACTCCAGCGCCCTTCTGTGTTCGGTTTTATGTACGGTCACAGTTATATTTTCATAGGCGAACGTGTCGCCTTCCTCAGGTATCTTGCCAAGCATTTCCATTATCCAGCCGCCGACGGTCGAAGCCTCCGACTCGCCCTTGAGCCTAAAATAATCAAACATTTCATCAATGTCGGCCGAGCATATGACCTTATAGCTGTGGTCGCCGTATGGAACAAATTCCTCGATCACCTCGTCGCTCTCATCCCAAATTTCGCCGACAAGCTCCTCCAGTATATCTTCCATGGTCACCAGCCCCGCCGTGCCGCCATATTCGTCGGTAACGATGGCCATATGGCATTTTTCCTTTTGCAGAAGCTTAAACAGCTCGCTGATCCTTGTGGTCGGCGCGACGAAAACGGCGGGAGACACAATGCCGGAAAAAGACGTCCCCTCTTTTATCAGATAGTCGAAGGCGTCGCGCAAATGCACTATGCCGATAATATTGTCTATCGACTCGTCGTATACCGGCAGACGCGAATATCCTGTTTCAAGAAACAGTTCCGCCATTTCCGCGGCGGGTATGCCGTTGGGCATCCCGACGATGCTCATCCTCGGCGTTAGTATGTCGTCCACCTTGAGGTCATTGTACTCAATAGCGTTGTGGATGAGCTGTTTGTCCTCCTCGTTGATGGCGCCCTCCTGCTCCGCCTCCTCAACGATGGTCAGCAGCTCCCGCTCCGTTATGGCCCTGTCGTCCGGCGCCGTTTTGAAAGCGGCGCGCAAAAGCCTTTTCATCTGGGCGAACGAATAGTTGACGGGCGTTAGTAAAAGGATAAAAAAGCATAGCAGCGGCGCGGAAAACAGCGCGAATTTTTCAGGAGTTTCCTTTGCCAGGCTTTTGGGGATTATCTCGCCAAAAATAATCACTACCGCCGTTATGGCGATAGTGGACGCCATAGCCCCTATATCCCCCAAATGCTTTATAAAAAGCACCGTGGAAATCGAGGCTGCCGAAAGATTTACGATATTGTTGCCCACAAGTATGGTCGAGAGCAGCTTATCGTAATCATCATGCAGGGTCAGCACGAGCGCCGCGCGTTTCAGCCCATTTTCAGACATGTTCTTTATCCGTATGCGGTTAAGCGAAGAAAAGGCCGTCTCGGTCGCGGCGAAATAAGCCGAGAGTAAAATCAAAAGCGAGAGTATCAGCAAAGTAACGGCGCTATGTGAATCCATATGGCTATATCTCCAGACGTCCTGAGTATACTGAAAACGCGCGTATATGTCAATAGATTCACGGCAAAAAAAGCAGTAAAATAATTACCGTTATATGATGGCGGATCCAATCTTGCCAAACATGGCTTCTAATGATATGCTTAAAGCGCGTCATACTTATAAGTGAGCATGGAGGAATGTAAAATGGCTAAAATCGCGTTTATGGGCGCGGGCAGTACCATTTTCGCCCGCAATATATTGGGCGACTGCATGTTGAGCGCTCCCCTGAGAGACAGTGAAATCGCGCTGTATGACATAAACGGTAAGCGTCTGTCCGAGAGCGAGGCAATTATCGGCGCAATAAACGAGGCCTGCGGCGGGCACGCGTCCATACGCTCATATCTGGGCGCCGAAAACAGAAGGGACGCCCTGCGCGGCGCCGATTTTGTCGTCAACGCGATACAGGTCGGGCTGTATGACCCTTGTACCATAACGGATTTTGAAATCCCTAAGAAATACGGCCTGCGCCAGACCATAGGAGACACGCTGGGAATCGGCGGTATCATGCGCGGTCTGAGGACTATTCCCGTGATGGCGGATTTCGCGCGGGATATGGAAGAGGTATGCCCCGGCGCGTGGCTGTTGAATTACACCAACCCCATGTCCATCCTTACAGGGTATATGCTGCGCCGCACCGGCGTCAAAACGGTCGGGCTGTGCCACAGCGTTCAGGTGTGCGCGGGCGGTCTGCTGGAGGGGCTGGATATGAAAGAATATCTGCCCGGGCTTAATCACACGATCGCCGGTATCAACCATATGGGCTGGCTGCTGGAAATCAAAGACAAAAACGGGGCCGACCTGTACCCGGAAATCAAACGGCGCGCGTTCGCCAAAAACCGCTCGGAAAAGCATTACGACATGGTGCGCTACGACTATATAGAGAAGCTGGGCTACTACTGCACCGAGTCCAGCGAACACAACGCCGAGTACAACCCCTTCTATATAAAATCCCGGTATCCTGAGCTGATCGAAAAATTTAACATCCCGCTCGATGAGTATCCGCGCCGGTGCGTTGAGCAAATCAAAGGCTGGGACGAGGAACGCCGGAGCATCGAGGCGGACGGCGCGGCAAAGCGCGAGCGCTCCGGGGAATACGCTTCGCGTATCATGGAAGCCATGCTCACAAATACTCCTTATAAAATCGGCGGCAATGTGCTTAATTCCGGCGGGCTGATAGAAAATCTGCCCAAAGAGGCGTGCGTGGAGCTTGCCTGCCTCGTGGACGGCGGCGGCATACAGCCCTGCTATACCGGCAAACTGCCATTACAGTTAGCGGCCATGAACCAGTCGCACATCAACGTCCATCTGCTGACCATAGAGGCCGCCGCGACTCTGAAAAAGGAACACATATACCACGCGGCCATGATGGATCCGCATACCGCCGCGGAGCTGTCGCTCGACGACATCGTGAGCTTGGTTGACGAGTTGATAGAAGCGCACGGGAGCTGGCTGCCCAAGTACCGCTGAACGAATGGCGTGATTTTGGTAATCGCAAATTTTTCAATTTAAGAAATGACATATTCCGGCTGTAATGTCAATAGATTTACCACAAAGAAGCAATCAAATAATTACCGCTACAGGATAAATGTAAATGGCATATATCCATTGGCGGCGGTCACAATACTATTGCACTGAATGTGCTGAAACGCGCCAAATGTCCAACAGGCATTACGCGCGTTATAATCCACCAACACAACTAAGGAGATGTTTTCTCATGGCTAACAGGCATTTAGTCCCTCAGGCCAAGGACGCTCTCAACCGCTTTAAGATGGAAGCGGCCAGCGAAGTGGGCGTCAATCTGAAGGCCGGCTACAACGGCGACCTTACCGCCAAACAGGTTGGTTCCGTGGGCGGCCAGATGGTCAAAAAGATGATCGAGCAAGCCGAAAAGGGTATGCAGTAACCGCGCACCCCTTAACGACGGCGAAATAACTACGGCATTTTGACGAAAGACGGGGGTATCGGAGCATGAAAGATGTTTTGAGTCGCCTCAAGTACAGCAGTCAGGGTGACAAGTAGTCCCAATCACTTGTTATAAAGTGGCTGAATCCCCTGTACCGCGCCGCGGTATGGGGGATTTTGGTTTGTAAATGTTACCCGGCAAACCAATGTATGCCAACTGTAGGCCAACCATCCGTCACCCCACTACGCCCACATAGCGCGCCGGAGTAAGCGGTAACTGCTCAAGCCCATCATCGCCGGGTAAGTCGGTGAATACCGGAACCGTGGCTTGCTCCGGTTCACCATCCAACGAGAGTAGTACAGCTCAGGCTCGGTCTTTACGCTTCCTTTGAGCCGCTTCCCTCCGACTGACGGGAAAAACCGCGACGCCGATTTATGGGCGGCGCGGTTTTGAGCGGCAGGAAAACGGGACGGGATTTTCGAGCGGGAGCGAGAAAAACACGGCTCGTTTTCACAAGGAGGGGGTGGCATATAGCGTCTCTGTTAGCCACGTTGTCCATGCCTATCTTGACTGTGTTTGTGCCGGTTTGGGAGTTCTGCTAAATTAACTGTCATCTGACCCCGCCGTTACGACCGTACAATCACAAAGCGTTCTCTTTCACCTATTCTCAGCTATATTGGAAAGATAAGCCCTTTTGACGTATGGATTTTTTAAGATTTTCAGCGATAGATAGCATGAGGAACATTTCATCGTTGGAGCAATCGGAGAATACTGACGCCACACTGGAAATCATTTGCGGAGTTGCGCGATTTACTGAATCCATAAGCAATTCGTCCGGCGTAACCTCTAACGCATTACAGATACGCACCAGACAGGGCAGGGATAATCTTGTACCACCCGATTCTATTTTTGAATAATGCTGCGGTGAGATGTCCGCGTATTCGGAAACGCGCTCCTGCGTATAGCACTTTCTAAGGCGAGCCGCCCGAATACGAACGCCGACAAGACCATAATTTAGCTCCAATATGAAAACCTCCCCATATTGCTATTGTGCAGAGAGTTTCCATGTGGTACAATATCATATAAGGATAGACTTTCCATAAAGGAAAGAATCCAAAATTAAAATTGGAGTGTTTACAAATGAAGAAGCGTATCTTATCCTTCGCGCTGACACTGGTTATGATAGTGGCGTTGCTATCGGTGGCTACATCAACGGCAATAGCAGCAGAAATGCCAATCGCACAAGCAAACGGTTTTATCGCACCGATTGACAACACCGTGCCGTCAAACGCGATACGGATTTCCACAGCCGCTGAACTTGCGGAAATCGGAGGGACGCAGAGCGCAGGAATGTACTACGTTTTGGCAAACAGCATAACCCTAACTACGGAATGGATTCCCATCCCCGACTTCCACGGAACTTTTGACGGACAGGGGAATACCATCAACAACCTATACATCCTAAGCAGCAGCAACCGCCAGTACGTCGGACTGTTCGCGCAAGCATCGGAACACGCGACGATAAAGAATGTGGGTGTGAATATTGGGCTGTTGGGAGTTAGCGCTAATCAGACTTCACGACAAACTCATTCTTATTCGGGTGGATTGATTGGACAAAACAATGGTACCTCAATATCAAACTGTTATGTAATTGGTTCCATCTATGCCGCCACCTCTCAGTGGAGGTCTCCTACATATGCCGGAGGATTGGTTGGAGAAAACAATAACGGGGCAATCTCAACCAGTTATACAACGGGTACGGTCTCCGCTTCTCCTACAGATGGTTCTTCTCATGCTTATGCTGGAGGACTGATTGGGCTAAGCAATAACGGGACTATTGGGGGTTGCTTTTCTTCAAGTAATGTTACCGCTACTTCAATAGGTACTGGCAATTTGGGCGGTCCTTCTGACCCCTTTGCAGGCGGATTGGTTGGGTATTGTAGAGGCGATACCATAGTAAACAGTTACGCTACAGGCACAGTTTCCGCTTCTGCTCACGATAGTATGGGTGGATCTGGTAATTACAGCATTTCATATGCAGGAGGGTTAATAGGGGCTTATAGCGGGGGCGTGGCGACAAATTGCTTTTCGACGGGGACGGTTTCCGCTTCGATTTCTGATTCTGCGCGCATATCTTATGCGGGTGGACTAACGGCCTATCTCAAAGACGCTGCGCTTACTAACTGTTACACAACAGGCAAGGTTTCTGCCTTTGATTCAAGTTCTTCATTTACATCTTCTTCTTATGCGGGTGGGCTAACCGCATTCTGCGATAATGGAATTATCGTCATCACAAATTGCTATGCCAAAGGTGTTATTACTGCGGAGGGGCGCAGTCCTCAAGCGGGAGGGTTGATTACAGTAAACGTGGCGAACATCACCGTGACGAACAGTTATTATTCAACGCAAACCATCATTGGAGACCAGTCAAGAGCACTTGGTGAGTTTCTTGTCTCGTGGGCTGTTGAGGGTGTGATAAGTGCAGTGGATAAAGGCTTCGTCCCTGACGACATACAGAGTGACTTTCCCAAAACCATCACACGTGCCGAGTTCTGCCGCATGGCTGTCAAGTGGTTGGAGTACAGGCTTGGTAAGAATATTGACGCGATAGTGGTCGAGAACGGCGACCCTGCAAAAATTGGACATACCTTCAGTGACACGACCGACCTCGCAATACTGGCGGCCTATCGTCTTGGCATCATTGGCGGTACAGTTGCGCCTGCTGATGGTAAACCCGGAATATTCAATCCGAACGGTCAGTTTACACGGGAGCAAGCAGCCACGATGATACGGAACGTATGCCGGGCGGCGGGTATGGATATTAGCAACACCGCATCGGCAGGCTTTAACGACATAAACACCGCGTCCGATTGGGCGCGTGACGCAATCCACTATGTCCGCAACGCCGGAATCATGAGCGGCACAGGTACAGCCGATAATCCGTTGTTCAGCCCGAAAGGAAATTATACACGGGAGCAAAGTATAGTCACGTTCAACAATATCAAGTAGAACGCAGGTTTAATACAATGAAAAAGTCTACTGCGGTAGACTTTTTTGCGGTTCACTTCCCTTTCGGATAATTATACCGCCAAGCATCGCACGCTTCCCTCGTAATCTCACCGTTTCTCAGCTTTTCAACAACCCGGCAAAATATTTTCAAATACCTATTGACAAGGCCCGGCGCGGCTGTTACACTGATGATACCGGTTGCATAACACACTGCGTTTTTCCGCAAATATTTCTGAAACAACAGCCCTTGTTGCATAGAAACGGTTGCATACCACCCTTGCTTGTTCCGGTGTTATTTGACAAAGCGGCGCCTGTGCGGGATAATATTTTCATAACGGCGCCGGCTTGCGGCAATTGGAGGTAAAAGTGTCAAACATAAAAGATGTCGCGAAGGCCGCGGGCGTATCTACCTCGACCGTTTCGCGCGTGCTGAACAATAACCCCTTGATTTCATTTGAGACGCGCGAGCATGTTATGAAGGTCATACGCGAGCATAACTACGTGCCGAACAGTATGGCGCGCGGGCTTTCCACGCAAAAGGCCAGCGCGGTGGCTTTACTGGTTAATATAGAGGATAAGGACACCGACTCCTTTGACAACCTTTTTTTCCATAAGATCATGTACGGCATAGAAAATGTGCTTTACAAAAATGACCTGTCCCTTGTCATATCCAACCTCTCAAACTCACGCAGCAGCAAGGAGCGCTTAAACCGCATGGTGCAAGGGAAGCAAATCCAGGGCGTGATCATCCCGACCTTAGTTTTGACTCCTGATTTGATAAAGACGCTGACGGCCCAAAAAATCCCCTTTGTTGTTATAGGAGAGCCGGAATACACAACCGTTCCGTTTGACTGGGTGGATATAAACAACATGCAAGGCGGCCAGCAGGCCGTTCAGCATCTGATCGAAACAGACTATAAGCGCATCGCTTTTTTAGGCGGAGAGCCCGGCTCGCTGTTCAATCACAAGCGTCTGGCCGGGTATCGGACTATGCTGACGCAGCACAACATGCCTGTAGATGAAGCTTTGATTGCGGAATGTGACGGCGGCAAGGCCGGCGCGTGTGCCGAAATGGCCCGGCTGCTTGAGCTGACCCCTCCTCCCGACGCCGTTATATGCGGCAATAACATCATCAGCTTGGGCGCCATGAAGGCCATCGCGGAAAAAGGCTTGACCATACCGCGTGACATCGGGATAATCAGCTTTGACAACTACCCCATCGCGGAGCTTGTGGAGCCGACCCTGACGACCATTGATATCAATGTGTACGAGATGGGAGTGGAAGCGGCGAAACTGATTCTAAAGCTGATGGCAAACCCGTCCGCCCACCATCAGGTCAGCCTGATTTCAACGTCTATCCAAGTCCGGGAATCCACAATAAAATAAGGAGCGTAATGAACATGGTCGTTCTCCATGAAACTACAAGAGAATATATTTTTGCCGTGAAACGAAACCGGTTGCATATCAGGTTGCAAATATTAAACGATTCGGCGGTTAAATGCAGGATATTTTATTGCAAGCGCTTACATCCAGATATTGTTTTCAGCTCGGCCGTTCCCTGCGTCGGAGGCGACGCCTCGCGCAAATATTACGAGTGTGACATTGAATTTCAGGAGACCGCGCAGTACATACAATATTACTTTGAGCTTGAAACGCAAGACAAAATATTTTACTGGGGGCGCAACGGGCACGAGGCCGCCAAGCCGGGCTGCTGCTTTGAATACCTCTGCACGGCGGAATTCGACATCGTTGAGATACCCGAATGGGCAAATGGAACATCTTGGTATCAAATCTTCCCCGAACGGTTCTATAACGGGGATCCGTCAAACGACCCCGCCGACGCCCAGCCTTGGGGTACGGCCCCAACGCGGGAGAACCATTTCGGCGGCGATCTGGCGGGCATCACGCAAAAGCTGCCGTATTTACAGGAGCTTGGGATTGACGTGCTGTATCTGACGCCTGTTTTTGCCGCTCCGGCAAACCATAAATACGACACTGTGGACTATTACTCCATCGACCCCGCGTTCGGCACGACGCAGGACTTAATAGAGCTGGTGCGCCTGTGCCACTCACGCGGAATGAAGGTGGTTCTCGACGGCGTGTTTAACCATATCGGCTACCACTCCCCGCAGTTTCAAGACGTTGTGGAGAAGGGCGCGGCCTCGGAATACGCGGACTGGTTTTATATTTACGGCTTCCCCGTCCAAACCGAGCCGCCTAACTATGACTGCGTGGGCTTCTATAAATGGATGCCCAAGCTGCGGTATAAAACCAAAGCTGTGCGCGATTTCTTTCTAAGCGTCGGGAGATACTGGATCGAGACGGCGGACATCGACGGCTGGCGGCTCGACGTGGCCGACGAGATCGACTACACCTTCTGGCATGAGTTCCGCCGTGAGATAAAGTCGGTAAAGCCGGAGGCTTTCCTGCTTGCCGAAACATGGAAGGACGGCCGGGATATGCTGCGCGGCGACCAGATGGATTCCGTGATGAATTACCTGTTCCGCGACGCCCTTGTTGACTTCTTCGCGAAGCGCGATATCGACGCGGCCGCCTTTGAACACCGGATCTCGCAAATGCTGTTCGGGTATTCCAAAATTATTCGCCCGGCCCTGTATAACACCATAGGCTC
>WRLW01000013.1 GCA_009777435.1 Oscillospiraceae bacterium
CCCGCCGATATCCAGCCCTTTTCGGTAAACGCGGTGATAAAGCCGCGCGCGTAGCCCGCGATCTGGTCGGCGTCGTCGTACATGTCCGACAGCCCGGCGGCGTTCGGCGCGTATAGCCCGACGATCTGAGCCAGCAGGGTGACGACCTCCTCGCGGGTGATGCGGCTGTTTGGATCCATTGTGGTGGAGGAGGTTCCCTGCACATAGCCCGCCGCGAACGAGCGCATTATCTCCTCATAGTACCACGCCGTATCGGGTACGTCGCGGTATTGGTTTATGGGCGCGGTAAGCGATGCCCCGAACGTGCGGTTCGCGATGGTGAAGAATTCGGCGCGCGTCACATGGTCGTCAGGGTAGAAGTAGCCGTTGTGCCCCCAGGCTACGCCAAGGGAGGCCCACCGCTCGATAACGGCCTGCGACGGGTGCCCGTCTATATCGAGAAAGTACCCGGCCGCCAGCGCGTTTACAAACGGCAGAGGCTCGGCCTGCGGCAGGGCCGTCATAAGCAGCGCCGCCGCGACCGTGATACATCCGATTTTTTTCAGCGCTCCCAACATGGTCATGACCTCTTTTATGATAGAATAGCGGATCAGTATTTGGCCAGAAAAGTGTCGAACAGCTGCGCGTGCTTGCCCGCGGGGCGGTAGAATACAGGCGGCTTGCCTAACGGCGCGTATACGACGGTCTCACCGCCGATATACTGGCGGCCCGTCCACATGTGTATCCAATAGCCGGGCGGCAGAGTCACCCTGCGCTCGGTCTGCTTCTTTCGCAGCACGGGCGCCACCAGAATCTCGTCGCCCAGCATATATTGGTCGTTTATACGGTACATTTCCTTCCGCTCCGGGAAGCTGAGGAACATAGGTCTCATCACCGGCAGGCCGTCGCTGGCGTTTTCGCGCACGCAGGCGCGCATATAAGGCGCCATCGAAGTGTGGATATTGACCAGCCGCGCGAACATTTTTAGCGTCTCCTCGTCGGAGTCGAACTGCCAGCCGTCGGGGTCGCCCTCCACCAAGCACATGACCGGCGTGAAGGCCGACCATTCCAGCCAGCGCAGGAACAGCTCCTTGGTGCGCCCGGTCATCACGCTGACCGAGCCGCCCACCTCCGAAACACTAAGGCCCATGCCTGTCATGCTGAGGCTGAGCATGGCGCTCAGCGCGGCGGGCAGGCCGTCCTGACGCCCCCAGCCGGCGTTTATCTCGCCGACGTTGGAGAGCATGGCCTGCGCGTTTGAGCCGGCGAAGCCGGTGCGCGTCAAAAACACTGTGTCGCCGGAGCGCCCGGCCTCCCTGATGGCCTGACGGTTGAGCTTTGACCACAGATGCGGCCATCTGTTGTGTATCTTAACGGGATCCTCCTTGCTGAACAGCACGGCGTCGGACGGCAAAAACGCCCCCATGTCCGCCATGTAGCCGGAGAACCCCAGCCCCAGAATATTATTCTTTATAAGCTCCTTGAACCATGTACACGCGTCCGGGTTGGTCAGATCGGCATGGCCGGCCATGAAGCCGCCCATATCGGTGATGTAGTTGCCGCCCTCGGCCTTCTTTATGAGGTAGCCCTTGGCCGAAGCCTCGGCGAACAGCCTGCCCTCGATGGCCAGATGCGGGTTGATGTGCGCGAGTACGCGCACGTTGCGCGACGTCAGCTCAGGGATCAGCCTGTCGAGCTTGGGGTAAAGCTCGCGGTTCCATATCCAGTCGTAGAATATCTGCTTGCCGTCGGCCGTCTCGCGCTCGCCCGTCCAGTCGCGTATCCACAGGGCGCTGACGGCGGCGCCGGAGTCGATTACCTTTTCAAGCTTGTCGGCCAGCGGCTGTATGCCGCCGTGTATCTCTAACCACGCGCCCTCCTGCGCCCACTGCGGGAGCATGGCCTGCCTTCCGGTGAGGCGCGTCATGCGCGTCATCAGGGCGTCGGGCGTGTCGGCCGCCCCGACGGTTATGGACTGCGGCAGATCCCAAAACTCCATGCGGTGGCGCTTGGCGTGTTTGAAGTCCATGACCGAGTAAGACGAGGTTACGGCGTATACGAACGTGAGGTTCTCGGTGATATACACCGGCTGCGGGAACGGGCTGGCCATATGGCCGCCCACCTTCAGGTTGGTCACGGGATTGACGCGCGCCCTGTCAAACTGCTTGTCCACGACCCACATCGGCAGCCGCCGCCCGCGCAGATCAAGGCCGCCGTATTGCACGCCGCCGCCGAACACGGACTGTCCGGGCGCGGCCGGGAAAGCTAACCACAGCCTGTCGATGCCTATGGACGCGCGCTGAAGCGACAGCACAAGGTCGCCCTCGTTGTTTGTGAGCAGGAATGTCACAGACAGGCTCCCGCCCCAGAAACGGATGGTCGAGCGCCCCGCGTCATACTGCGACTGCGTGAGCGCGGTTTTTTCGGTGGTAAGCTCCGATACCGACCAGCGGCCGTCGTCCATGGTCAGGTGGCCGCCGCCGCGTCCCGCGTGTACAAACGGGTCGTCGGGGGTATGAAGCAGAACCTGTTTGTCGCCTATCAGCACTTGAAGCCGCTCGCCGGATATCTCTACCCGAAACAATAATACTCCGCCCTTCGTAAAGCGGCGCGAACCAAGCCGGTCACCGCTTATTTGGTTATATCGAAATAAATTAACCCAAACTGAAACAACGCCTTGAAAATGGGTTAAATTTTCTGTAAAGCCCGCTGCGCGGCCTCGGCAAACGCCGAACGGGGGGTCACGGCGCGGCGCGCCTCAAAGGCGTCGCAGCCCGCCTCGATAACGGCCGCCAGCTCCCATATCACGTCCGCGCCGTCCGCGCGCCCGCACAGATGCGCGCCCAGCAGGCGCCCAGTGTTCTCGTCGGCTATCAGCTTAACCATGCCCTCGTCGCGGCCGCCCTTTCCGGCGCACACGCTGCCTATGCTTGTCAGGACGCGGTAGCCCATCGACTTTGCCGCCGCCTCGGTCTGCCCCGCCGCCGCCGCGTGTACCGGGCCGCTGAACACGCTCGGCATGGCGTGATACGGGACGGACTCATGGCGTCCGAGCATATTGGCGACGCACACCTCGGCCTCGCGCATCGCGCCCAGCGCGGTCTGCGTGCGCATGTTGACGTCGCCGGCCGCGTATACGTCGGGCAGGTTGGCGCGCCCGGTCATATCCGTTATGACCGCGCCGTTGTCGGTGGCTATGGCCGCCTCGCTGAGCCCGAGGCCGCGCGTGGCGGGGAAGCGCCGGCCGCCTATGACCGTCATGTCACATTCTATGACGCGCCCGCCGCCCCGCTCGGAGACCGTGACGCGCCCCGCGTCTATCGAGGCGAGCGCGGCGTCCGTGACGAACTGTACGCCGTCCATATTGCGGGACAGCCAAACGCTTATGTCGTCGTCCAGCTCGGCGGCCGCGCGCCCGCAGGGCGACAGCAAGACTACCGATACGCCGCAGGCCGCCAGCCACGCGGCCATCCGCAGGTCGTGCATGGCGCCGCCCGATATAACGGCTTTGCCGGGCGGCCGCGCGGACAGCAGCTCGCCGGGCGTTAGCATGAACCCGTCGCGCCGGGCCTTTTCGACGCCCGGAAGGTCGGGGATCACGGGCAGCGAGCCCATGCAGAGCAGCAGCCGCCGCGACTCGCAGACACGCTCTCCGGCCGAGACCGAATAGCGGTTGTTGTTCAGGCCGTTGACGCGCGCGGCCGAGCATATGATATCCACGCCGAGGGAGGTAAGGTTCTCCCTTGTCCGGCCGGTCATGGACTCGGTAAAGGCCCGCATACGCTCAAGCATTTCGGCGTACCGCTCGCCGCCGGCCGTGACGCCGAGGCCGCCGGAACGCGCCCTGTCTATAAACGACACGTCGTCCAACAGCCGGCGGTACGGCCAAAAGCCCTCGTGGAAAGCGCAGCCGCCCAGCGCGCCGCCCTCTATAAGCGCGACCGAAAAGCCCTCTTTGGCCGCCAGCGCGGCCGCGCGGCACCCGGCGGCTCCGCCGCCTATCACGGTCAGGTCGGTCAACCGTCACACCCCTTTCGGCAAGGCACACTTTCGCATAATGATTATAACACGTTTTCCGCGGGTTGAAAAGTGCCAAAAGCATATAAATAATAATTCCGGCGGCTGAGAAAGCTATAGAGGAGCAATTGAAAAACCGGCATATCCCCGCCAAGCCGGTTGACAATAATATTTATTGAAGGGCCGCTGAGCTTTATGGCGAAAAAAGGTATGCGCAGACCCGATCCCGGACAGCCGCACGGCACGGAGAGCAACAAGAAGCAGAAATTCCCCAAAAACGACGCGCCGCCCGTTCCTGAGGTTAGGAAAAAGGGCTGAACAAGACGGCGGATTCCGTTATGGACGCCGTTTTGACAAATTCCATCTTGACAGCGGCGGGGCTTGGGATATAATAACCGAGAAGTCGATCGAAAGCCGGTGAGTAGGCATGGTGTTTTCGAGCCTTGAATTTCTTTATATATTCCTGCCCTGCTGCCTTATGCTGTATTTTGCCATGCCCGGCCTGAAGGCGAAAAACCACATGCTGACCGTCCTGAGTTTGCTGTTTTACGCGTGGGGCGAGCCGGTATGGGTGTGTCTGCTGGTGTTTTCGGCCTTCACTGACTATGTGTGCGGCCGTATGGCCGGCAAATACCGGGGCGCGTGGGGCGCGAAGGCCGCGCTGATCGCGTCGATAGTCATAAATCTCGGGCTGCTCTGCACGTTTAAGTACATGAACTTCTTTTTGGAAAATATAGGGCTGCTGCTGCGTACGGGTATGCCCTCCGTGGGGCTGACCATGCCTATCGGCATTTCGTTTTATACCTTTCAAACGCTGTCCTACACCATCGACGTGTATAGGGGCAAGGTGCCCGTGCAGCGGTCGTTCGCGTCGTTTCTGCTGTTCGTGTCGCTGTTCCCGCAGCTGATCGCCGGGCCTATACTGCGCTACAGCGAGATAGCCGAGCAGATCGAAAACCGGCGCTGTACGTTCGGAGGCATGGCGTCCGGTCTCGCGCGCTTCATGGCCGGACTGGGCAAAAAGGTGCTGATAGCCAACTTCGCGGGGCGCACGGCCGACCTGATACTCGGCGGCGACCTTTACGCCATGACCGCGCTTGACGCGTGGATAGGTATGCTGTGCTTCACCTTTCAAATCTATTTCGACTTTTCGGGTTATTCCGACATGGCCATCGGGCTTGGGCGAATATTCGGGTTCCGGTACGGCGAGAATTTCCGCTACCCGTATATTTCGCGCTCGATAACGGAATTCTGGCGGCGCTGGCATATATCGCTCGGCTCGTTTTTCCGCGACTATGTGTACATACCGATGGGCGGGAACCGGCGCTTGCATGTAAGGAATATATTAGCCGTATGGCTGCTGACCGGCCTGTGGCACGGGGCCTCGTGGAATTTCGTTTTGTGGGGGCTGTATTACGGCGTGCTGTTAGTCATAGAGAAGTTCGCGCTCAAGGGGCGGCGTGTGCCGGCCGCGCCGGCCCTGCTTGTCACGTTTTTCTTAACTGTAATGGGCTGGGTGCTGTTCTATTTCACGGATCTGACGCGCGCCGGCGCGACATATATGGCCATGTTCGGCATAGGGCATGACGCGGTAAGCCGGACGGCGCTCGTGCGGCTGATGAACAATCTGCCGCTGCTCGCGCTGGCGGCCGTGGCCGCGACGCCGCTGCCCGCCGGCATGGCCGGATATCTGCGCGGGCTGGGGCTGAACATATCTCCGCCCCGCGCCGGAGCGGTTCGCGCCGGGCTTACGGCCGCCGCCGCGGCCGCCCTGCTCGGCCTGTCCACCGTCGCGTTGGTGGGCGACAGCTACAACCCGTTTTTGTATTTCCGTTTCTGAGAAAGGCGCGGGTTTTCAGACCGGCCTGATTTTCATGTTTGCTTTTTTTATGAATATACCTTATAATGATAAAATGTGGAATCCTTTGTAAAGGGGAATACTGTCACTATGCTACAAAAGAACAATGACAATAACGGCAATACTAAAAAAAAGCCGGCCGCCGATAACACAGCGGCCATCAACGCCGCCTCCGTAAAGGCCCGCCCGCTGCCGTACGCCACGGCGGCCGGGATTGCGCCGCCGTTTGCGGAGGACGATATGGATATGCCCTACGGCGCTTACGAGGACTATGGGCACCTGTCGCCGTCGGCGCAGGAGATGCGCCGCGCCATAATAGGCAAAACATACCGCCATTTCGCCAGAGACGTGCAAACGGCGTCGCGCGAGCAGCTGTTCCGCGCCTGCGCGCTGGTCATAAAGGACAGGATATCACTAAGGCTGCCCAAAACGCTGGAGGAACACGCCAAGCGCGGCGAGCGCCAGGTTCATTATCTGTCGTTAGAGTTCCTGCTCGGGCGCTCGCTGGCCAAAAACGCCTTTAATCTGGGGATATACGACGATATGAAGGACGCCCTTGAGTCTTTAGGCGCCGACATATCCGACATCACCGAAACCGAGCCGGACGCCGGGTTAGGCAACGGCGGCCTCGGGCGGCTCGCGGCTTGCTACCTCGATTCGCTGACCACGCTGGGAATACCCGCCACCGGCTACTCTATATGCTACCACTACGGCATATTCCGCCAGAAGATACTGGACGGCCAGCAGGTCGAGCTGCCCGACCCGTGGATGACCGTGGGCGACGTGTGGCTGATACCCAGCGTTGACGAAAGCGAGGAGATCCGCTTCGGCGGAACCGTTGAGGAATACTGGGAAAACGACATGCTGCGCAAGCGGTTGGTCAACTATTCAAGCGTGCAGGCCGTGCCCATGGACATGCATGTGGCCGGATACGGCACAAAGCATGTAAACACCCTGCGCCTTTGGGACGCCAAGTCCGCCGACGTCCTCGACATGAGCCTGTTTTCGCGCGGCGAGTATATGAAGGCGGTCGAGCGCAACGCGATGGCCGAGGTCATCTCCAAGATACTCTACCCCGAGGACAACCATTTCGAGGGCAAGCTGCTGCGCCTGCGCCAGCAATATTTCTTCGTGTCGGCCACCTTGCAAAGCATAGTGCGCAAGCACCGCGCGCAGTACGGGACGCTCGACAACTTCCATGTGCGCCACGTCATACACATCAACGACACGCACCCGACGCTCGTTATACCCGAACTTATGCGCATACTGCTCGACGAGGAGTTCATGTTCTGGGAACACGCATGGGGCATAGTTTCGCGCACGGTCGCTTATACCAACCACACCGTGCTGGCCGAGGCGCTCGAATGTTGGCCGCAGGACATATTTGAAATGCTTCTGCCGCGCCTGTGGCAGATAATCTGCGAATGTAACGACCGCTATCTGCGTATGCTGCGCGAGGCATACCCCGGCGACGTGGCGCGCCATTCCGTGATGGCCATCGTGTGGGACGGCCAGGTTCGCATGGCCAACCTGTGCGTATACGCCTGCTACGCCGTCAACGGCGTTTCACAGCTGCACAGCAATATATTGCGCAGCACCATCTTCAAGCCGGAGTTTGAGCTGTGGCCCGGCAAGTTTTACAATGTCACCAACGGCGTTGACCACAGGCGCTGGCTGGCGCAGATAAACCCCGGGCTTCATTCGCTGATATGCGAAGTCACCGGCTCGGACAGCTACCTCAAGCGCCCGACGGATCTTGAAAAGCTCGCAAAGGCCGCCGACAATCCGGGCGTGCAGAACCGCTGGGAGCATGTGAAGCGCTGGAACAAGTCCGACTTCTCCGACTGGCTGTTCAGGGCGCAGGGCGTGCGCGTTGACCCAGACACCCTGTTCGACGTTCAGGTAAAGCGCCTGCACGAGTATAAGCGCCAGCTGCTCAATGTCCTGCACATCATATCGCTTTACCAGCGCCTGCGCGACGACCCGAACGCGGATATCCAGCCGCGGACTTTCCTGATGGGCGCCAAGGCCGCGAGCGGATACCATATAGCCAAACGCATCATACAGCTCATAAACTCGCTGGCAAACGAGATCGAGCGCAACCCGCGCGTCAGCTCGATGCTGAGGCTGGTATTCCTCGAAAACTACCGCGTCAGCATGGCCGAGCATCTGATGCCGGCGTCGGAGATCTCCGAGCAGATATCGCTCGCGGGCAAGGAGGCCTCGGGCACGGGCAACATGAAGTTTATGCTTAACGGCGCCGTCACGGTCGGGACGCTCGACGGCGCGAACGTGGAGATGTATGAGGTTCTCGGCCCGGACAACATATTCATCTTCGGGCTTACCACGCAGGAGGTCGAGCAGATGCGCGAGACCGGATACAGCCCGCTTCAGTATTACGCGCAGAACCATGTGCTGAAGGAGGCCGTCGATCAGATAGCCGTCGGCTTCAGCGACGGCGAGAGCTATCAGGATATAGCCAACTCGCTTTTGCTCGGCAACCCGCCCGATACTTACATGCTGTGCGCCGATTTCGAGAGCTACCGGCTTTGCCAGCTCGACGCGGCCGCCGCCTACGCCGACCGCGGGCGCTGGAACCGCATGTCGATTATGAACACCGCGCAGGCGGGCGTGTTCGCGTCCGACCGCTCGGTCACACAATATGCCAAGCATATCTGGAACGTATAGCGCCTTCCCGCCGCGGGCGGGACGCGCCGCGTGATGGGAGATGAAACTTATGGGCGAACCTTATTTTATAACGACGGCGATAGCGTATACGCAGAGCAAGCCCCACGCGGGCAACGTGTATGAGGCGGTCTTGACCGACTGTCTGGCGCGTTTCCAGCGTTTGAGGGGCCGCGACGTGTTTTTCCTGACCGGCACCGACGAGCACGGGCAGAAGATACAGAAGCAGGCGGAGGGCGAGGGCGTTAAGCCCCAGAGCCTTGTAGACCGTCTGGCGGGCGAGGTGCGCCGCCAATGGGATCTGATGAATATCAGCTACGACCGCTTCATACGCACCACGGAGCCCGCGCACAAAAGCGCCGTTCAGAAGATTTTCAGGCGCTTTTATGAGCAGGGCGACATCTACAAAGGCTCTTACGACGGCCTGTACTGCGTACCCTGCGAGACCTTTTACACCGACACCCAGGCGGACGGCGGCGGCGGAGCCTGCCCGTCGTGCGGCGCCGGGCTTACGCAGGCGTCTGAGGAGGCGTATTTTTTTAAGCTCGGGAAATACGCCGGCCGCCTTATGGAGCATATAGAGTCGCACCCCGATTTCATACAGCCGGTCTCGCGCCGCAACGAGATGATAGAAAATTTCCTGAAGCCCGGCCTTCAGGATCTGTGCGTGTCGCGCACGTCGTTCACATGGGGCGTTCCGGTGGAATTCGACCCCGGGCATGTGGTATACGTCTGGATCGACGCGCTGTCCAACTATATCACGGCGCTGGGCTATGACCCTTACGGGCAAAGCGGAGAGGAATTCGACCGCTGCTGGCCCGCGCGCGTTCAGGTCATCGGCAAGGACATCATGCGCTTCCACACCATCTACTGGCCGATTATGCTTATGTCGCTCGGACTGCCGCTGCCCGAGACCGTTTTGGGGCACCCGTGGTTTTTGTTCAACGATGAGAAAATGTCGAAGTCAAAGGGCAACGTGCTGTACGCCGACGAGCTGGCCGGCGAATTCGGCGTTGACGCCGTGCGCTACTGTATGCTGCGCGAGATGCCGTTTGCGCAGGACGCATCCATCACGCGCGAAAAGCTTATGGCGCGCATCAACTCCGACTTGGCCAACGACCTGGGCAACCTATTGTCGCGCACGGCGGCCATGGCCGAAAAATACCTCGGCGGCGCCGTAAGCGCGGACGCGCCGCGCGACGAGTCCGGCCCGGACGCGGAGCTGAAAAGGACGGCCGCCGCCGCCGGCGAGGCCGCCGCCGCTTACTTCGACGGCTTTCAGACCCAAAACGCGCTGGCCGAGATCTGGAAGCTGATATCCCGCGCCAACAAGTATATCGACGAAACCATGCCTTGGGTTCTCGGCAAGTCGCCTGAAAACCTGCCGAGGCTGACCGCGGTGCTGTATAACCTGTGCGAAACGCTTAGGATGGTCTCTGTGTTCTGCGGCCCGGTCATGCCGGCCGCCGCCGCCGAGATGCGCAGGCGTCTGGGCGTCGCCGCCGAGCCGTCGTGGGCGCAGGCCGTGTGGAACGACCGCGGCTCGTTCAGCGTGGGCAGGGGAGAGCCTCTGTTCCCGCGCATCGAGGCCGTTGAAACGGCGGACGCCGGGCCTTCGGCGCCCAAGCCCGACAATATCCCGGATCAGATAGGCATCGAGGATTTTATGCGAACGGATTTGCGTGTCGGAGAGGTGCTGTCGTGCCGGCGCGTCCCGAAATCCGACAAGCTGCTGGTGTTTGAAATAGACTTGGGCTGGGAAAAACGCAATATAGTGTCGGGCATAGCGGAATACTACGAGCCGGAGGCGCTCGTCGGGAAGCGAGTCGCGGTTGTGAGCAACCTGAAGCCCGTCAAGCTGCGCGGCGTGGAGAGCCAGGGTATGCTGCTGTGCGCCGAACACGGCGACAGGGTTGTGCTGATGGACGCGCCGGACAGCCTGCCGCCCGGCTCGAAGATACGGTAATCAAAACACTCTGATAAAGGTGATGTCAATGGAATCCGGGACGTTTAAGGTCTTTGACTCGCGCGACTTGGCATACCGCAGCCCGTTTGGCGCGGCGCCTCAGGGCACGTCGGTTCATTTCGCGCTGCGCGCGCCGCGCGAGTGGGCCGCCGAACGCGTGACCCTGATGGTGTGGCACGACTTCGACGCCCGCATGGAGGAAGTACCCATGCGGCCGGAGTCGAAAGACCGGCTGCAGGAAACCTGGCGCTGCGCGCTCGGCACATCGGAGGCTTTTGGGCCGCTGTGGTATCACTTCCGCATAGAGCGCGCCGGAGAACCGGACATGTATTACGGCAACAACGACCGCTGCCGCGGCGGCGTGGGCAGACTGTATGACCGCGACCCCGCGGGTTATCAGCTAACGGTTTACCGCCCTGACTACAAGACGCCCGAATGGTACGGCGGCGGCGTCACCTACCAGATATTCCCCGACCGCTTCCACCGCCTGTCCATGCCGGAAACCGAGGGCATTGTGGGAGACCGCACGTTGCACCGCGACTGGTACGGCCTGCCCGACTTTCTGCCGGACGAGCACGGGGAGGTGCGCAACCGCGACTTCTTCGGGGGCAGCTTCGCCGGCATACGCGCCAAGCTGCCGTATTTGTACAAGCTCGGCGTTACAACCGTGTATTTCACCCCCATATTCGAGGCCGCGTCCAACCACCGCTACGACACGGCGGATTACCTCGCCGTTGACCCGATGCTCGGCACCGAGCGCGAGTTTATCGAGCTGTGCGAGATAGCGCTCAACGCCTATGGCATACGAATTATACTTGACGGCGTGTTTAACCACACAGGCTCGGATTCGCGCTACTTCAACGCCAAAGGCACCTACCCGGAGCCGGGCGCCTATCAGTCGAAGGACTCGAAATATTATAACTGGTTCTGCTTTACGGACTGGCCGGACGATTATGAGGCTTGGTGGGGCATAAAAACACTGCCGCAGGTGAATGAAAGCCTGCCTGAATACATAGATTTTATAGCGCGCGGCAAAGACAGCGTGATCCGGCGCTGGCTGCGCGCGGGCGCGTCGGGCTGGCGGCTCGACGTGGCGGACGAGCTGCCGGACGAATTCATCGAGGAGATATACAAGGCCGTGCGCGAGGAGCGCCCGGACGGCGTGCTGCTGGGCGAGGTATGGGAGGACGCGACCAACAAGGTTGCCTATGGCAAGCGGCGGCGGTATATGCTGGGCGGCGGCCTTGACGGCGTTATGAACTACCCGTTCCGAAACGCGGTCATCACGTTTATACGCGGCGAGGACGCGAGCCGGTTTGTCGAGGAAATGGAGTGTCTGCGGGAAAACTATCCCGCGCCGGCTTATGCCTCGCTGATGAACCTGATAGGCACCCACGATTCGGCGCGCGCGCTGACAGTGCTGGGCTGCGCGCAGTCCGACTACCGGCTGCCCAAGTCCGAGCGGGCCGTCAAAACCTTCAGCCCCGCTGAACGCGCCGCCGCGGTCGAGCGCCTGATGATAGCCGCCGCCATACAGTTCGCCTTTCCCGGCTCGCCGCTTATCTGCTACGGCGACGAGGCGGGCATGGAGGGCTTTGAGGATCCGTTTAACCGCAGGTGTTATCCGTGGGGGCGGGAGGATAAGGAGCTGCTTGACTGGTACACGCGCTTAGGCGCCGCGAGGCGCGCCAGCGCGGCGCTTAGGTACGGCGGGATCCGCTGGCTGTGCGCCGAGGGCGGCCTGCTGGTCTTTGAGCGGGCGCTCGGCGGCGAAAGGGTGGTCGCGGCCGTCAACCGCGATATGACGCGCGTGTGCCGGGAGCTGCCCTGGGAGCGCGATACGGCGCGCGATATGCTGTCAGGCTGTGTTTTAGGCGTTTCCGGCGGGGCTTTAAGGTTAGAGCTTGAGCCTATGACCGCGCTTTATATCACTGAATGATTCAAAAGGGAAAGGAAGATATGTGTGAGCGTTAAAATCAACGGCGAACGCGGCGAGATAACGCTGGCCAACGACGTGTTTATCACCATAAGCGGGTGGCTGGCCACAAACTGCTTCGGCGTACGCGGCATGGCGGCGAGGTCGGTGTCGGACGGTCTGGTGCAGCTGCTCCAGCGCGACAACCTCTCCAAAGGCATAAAGGTCAGCTTTTGCGAAAAAGGCACAGTCAGGATAGAGCTGCATATTATCGTGGAACACGGCGTCAATATCCCCGCGCTTTCCGAAGCCATCATGAACGAGGTGTCGTACCGCGTGAACCGGCTTACCGGCGTTGAGGTATCCGGTGTCGATGTTTTCGTGGACGCCATCACGACTGAGAAGTAAGGGAGGGGCGGTTGTATTGAACGGTTTCATAGACGGCGCGGCGTTTTGCCGCATATTCGCATCAGGAGCGGCGGCCATCGCGAACGCCGCTCAGGAGGTCAATGAGCTGAACGTATTCCCGGTGCCCGACGGCGACACCGGCTCCAATATGTCGATGACCATGAGCGCGGGGCTGAAGAACCTCAACGGCAGCTACGCCCACGCCGGGCAGGCCGCCGGTGCGGCGGCTCAGGGCCTGCTGCGCGGCGCGCGCGGCAATTCGGGCGTTATACTGTCGCTGCTGTTCCGGGGCTTCGCAAAGGGCGTCAAGGAGCGCGAGAGCATCGACGGCACGGCGTTTGCCGCGGCCATGTCCGACGGCGTTGATACTGCGTACCGCGCGGTCATGAAGCCCGCCGAGGGCACCGTGCTTACGGTTACGCGGGTGTCGTCGCGCGCGGCGGTCATATACTCCGGGCGCGACTCCAACCTTGAGCGGGTAATGGAACACATGCTGGCGTGCGCCGAGGAGGCGGTCAAGGAGACCGTGACCCAAAACGAGGTGTTGGCCAAGGCCGGCGTGGTGGACGCGGGCGCTTATGGCTTTTGCATAATCCTGAAGGGTATGCTTGAAGCCCTGCGAGGCAATCCCGTACTGCCCGCGGACGATACGCAGCCGGCGTCGTCGGCGCGGTTTTCGGACTTCACGGATGAGGATATCCGTTTCGCTTATTGCACCGAGTTTATGGTCAAGCGCCCGCGCGCCGTACCCGGGCAGGACAACGACCCGTCCAGGCTGCGCGCCTATCTTGAGTCGTGCGGCGACAGTCTGGTGTTCGTGGAGGACGACGATATCATCAAAGTCCACGTTCACACCAACGACCCCGGCCGCGCCCTGACCCACGCGCTCCCGCACGGCGAGCTGACCGCCGTGAAAATAGAAAACATGCGCGAACAGCATACCGAGCAGATACTGCGGGAAAACGGCGGCCAAACCGCAAGCGTCCCCGGCGGGATCGCCGAAAAAGGCGCCGCGCCGCAAAAGGACGTTGGGTTTGTCAGCGTGTGCGCGGGCAAGGGATTAGAGGCGGTCATGCGCGACCTCGGCGTTGACGAGGTGGTGGAGGGCGGCCAGACCATGAACCCCTCGACGCAGGATATACTTGACAAGATAAAGCTGGTGGGCGCGCGGACGGTGTTTGTGCTTCCAAACAACAAAAACATTATTATGGCCGCCGAGCAGTGCGCCGCGCTGTCGGACAGGCAGATTATTGTCCTGCCCAGCAAAAGCGTTCCGCAGGGCATAGCGGCCATGCTCGCTTATAATGCCGGCGAGGACGCCGAGGCCAACCGCGCGGCCATGACCGGCGCGCTTAAGACCGTGACCACCCTGCAGATAACCGCGGCCGCGCGCGACTCCCAGTTCGACGGCAGCGACATAGCCGAGGGCGACAACATGCTCATGGCGGACGGCGCGCTCGCGTTCAGTCACCCGTCGCGCTTGGAGACCCTGCGGGCGGCGGCGGATATGGCCGCTAAAAAGGGAGCCGAGAATATAACCATATTCCTGGGCGACTGTATGGCCGGGGAGGGCGGCGAGGCCGAGGAGGCCGTCAGGATATTCGAGCGGTACGCGCCCGGCGCGTCGGTGATCTCGCTCGAGGGCGGCCAGCCGGTTTACTCATATATAATCTCAGTGGAATAAGGGAGCGTAAGATACGGGCATACTGACCGTAGTTTCCGTTTAACGGGCGGAACCATATCGGAAAGGACTGATGGTCGGTATGTTGGTATCACAGATGATGAATACAAACGTGGTGAGCGTCTCGCCGGACGAAAGCGCGTCGCTGGCCGCGAGGCTGCTCGAACGCCACAACATCGGCTCCCTGCCGGTGTTCGGGAGCGACGGGCGGCTGAAGGGCATAGTCACAG
>WRLW01000014.1 GCA_009777435.1 Oscillospiraceae bacterium
GTTCAACGCATAATATTGCGTTTTTAACGGTGTTGAGTAAGGGCGTGGCATTTGACAATCCTCATATGTTTGAAATTTTATGCGGAGCTCATGGAGCGCTGGCCCGCAAAGGATACAACGCCACACTGGTGGACGTATCCGGCGATAATAAGCCCGGCGACACGGTTAGAGCCATAATATCCAGCGGGGCTTATGACGGCTTAATTGCCCACGGCACGGCTATTAACCGCGCCGCGGCGGCAATGCTGGTGCGCGAAAGCTTCCCTCATGTTGTTTTAGGCAAGCAGGAAATTGAAAGCCAGATGTGCTGGCTGGACACCAACAATGTCCTTGCCGGTGATATCGCCGCGCATCATCTGTTAGAGGGCGGCGCGAGACGCATAGCCTTCATAGGCGGCGGCCGGGAGGAGGGCGTATCTAAGGCGCGCTTAGACGGTGTGCGTTCGGCGCTGGATGAAGCGGACGTATCAATACGAGAGGAGGATATACGTTACACGGATTCAAACATTGAAGAAAGCTGCATCGCCGCGCTCGAGCTGCTGACAAAGAACGACCGGCCCGACAGCATTGTGTGCGCAAATAACTTAGTTACCATTGGGACGTTAAAGGCGGTGCGCGAGTTAAATTTAACCCTGCCGCTGGATTTACAGCTAATAACATTCGACGACTATCCATACTCGCGTATAATGGATCCGTCGCCGACCGTAGTAACTATTGACTTTTATGAGCTTGGAGAACAGATGGCGTCTCAGCTTCTCAGAAATATCCGAAACCCGGCGCTTCGTGTGCAGAGCTATGTCACACTGCCGGAGCTTATCGTAAGGGGAACGACAAAAAAGACGTAAAGCACTGATTTCCGTATCGGGGCGAGGATGAGTAAAAAGCCCGGAAAATCCTTGTATCAAGGCTTTTCCGGGCCTCTTTTTGAAAATCAAAATCTGTTACAAAATCAGCATCGCATCCCCAAACGAGTAGAACCTGTATCGCTCCTTTACCGCCTCGGCGTACGCGGTCATGGTTTTTTGGTGGCCGAGGAAGGCCGAAACCAGCATTATGAGGGTGCTTTGAGGCAGGTGAAAGTTGGTGAGCATCGCGTCCGCCACCTTAAAATCATAGCCCGGGGTGATAAAAATTCCGGTCGAACCCGCGCCCGGCTTCACTCCGCCGCCGCAGTCCGCGCTTTCCAGCGCTCGGCACACGGTCGTGCCTACCGCCACGACGCGGCGTCCCTCACGCTTCGCGCGGACTACCGCCTCGGCCGTCTCGTCCGGGATATGGTAGTATTCCGTGTGCATCTTGTGACCTGAGATGTCGGCGGCTTTCACAGGCCTGAATGTCCCCAGCCCCACATGCAGCGTTATGAACCGCGTTTCAGCGCCTATGGAACGCACGGCGTCAAGGGTTTCGGGCGTAAAATGAAGGCCGGCTGTCGGCGCGGCGGCCGACCCGGTGTGTTTTGAATATACTGTTTGATAACGCTCGACGTCGGCAAGCGTCTCCCGGATATAAGGCGGCAGCGGCACGGAGCCTAAGCGGCCGAGCGCCTCGTTCAGAGGCGTCTCGCTTTGCAGGCGGATTAGTCTTATGCCGTCCTCTTTTTCTTCCGTTATAACGCCTGTAAGAGGGAAGTCTCCATCCCTCGGCTCACCGAATACTATGCGCTGTCCTTGCCGGGTCTTGCGCCCGGGCCGTGTGAGACATTCCCAAACCATGTCCCCGGTATCGCGCAGCAGCAGCACCTCGACCGCCGCGCCGCCGCCGTCCGCCTGACGTGACGCCGCGCGCCGCCCGATAAGACGCGCGGGCATCACGCGCGAGTCGTTGAACACAAGGCAGTCGCCCGCCTCTAAAAACGACGGAAGCCGGGAGAACAGGCTGTGCGTAAGCGCGCCGTTTCCTCGGCGCGCCACCAGCATACGCGAGCCGTCGCGCCTTTCGGGCGGCGACTGCGCGATCAGCTCCTCCGGCAAATGATAGTCAAAATCCGATGTCAGCATATCAATATATATACCCTATTTCCACTCCGCTGAAATAATATTTAATGATTTCAAAGCAGTCGAAGCCCTTTTCGGCCATACCCTTCGCGCCGTTTTGGCTCATACCCACATTATGCCCCCACCCCGTGCCGCTGATAACATATGCGCCGCTGCCCTGCGTCTGCTGTATACCGGCCGTAGCGCCCGCCGCCCCTATCACATAGGAGCTTGCGGTAACATATGAAAGCTTGCCGTCCGGCCCAAGTATCGGGATATTCCCGGCGTCGGCCGTCGTTGTCAGGCCGCCCGGCCCCATGACCGACAGCGTGAGGTTCCCGGAAGTGACCGTGAACCGCTGGCTGAACGTATAGGTTTTGTCGGAGGTGTTCAGTATGGTGCGCGCGCTCTCCTTGGTAAATTCTCTGGTCTGGCCGCTGGCGAAAGTGAACCTCAGAAGCGCCACATTGCCCGCCGCCGTGTATTCCGCCGCAAACCCGACCACATTGCCGAGATTGTAGCCTTTGGAATTCAGAATACCGGTAAGCGTATCGTTGGTCAGCGTGTACTGCCAGCGGCCGTTCATGGCCGCCGACAAGTCCTCGTGCGGGTCGTGTACCGCGCTCAAATACGGCAGATCCTGCGACCATATATTTTTTACATCCTCGGTATAGCCGCCGTTAGAGGAGTGGTAGACCGCCTGAATGGGCTTCCCCTCGTACAGTATGTAAAGGCCCTCAACGGCGTCGGCCGCCGTGTTTGTGCTTTCACGCTCGGTGAGCGTTCCCCGGTATACCTGACAGTGCTGTCCGGCGCACATGTCAAACCCGCTCGACGCGTGACGGCCTATACCCGCGTACGCGTATGACTTGGCGCACAGCGCCTGCGCCTTCAGCGCCTCAATATGCCATGACGCCGGCATCTCATTGATGCCCTTTATGTAGTCCTTCATCGACAGGCAGTTTACAACGGATATATTATTGCCGTCCATTCGGCGGTATTCAAACATGCCCGCGTATGTGCCGCCCCTGAAATGCGTTACCGGGCGTTCCACCTCGCCAAGCGACGGCTGAACGACCAACGGCGTGTTCGCGTGCCCCGCGTCAAACTGGAATAAAATGCGGCTTGTCCCGGATTCGGCCACGCTGACGCAGTAGACGCTCCCGGTAGCGCCTCCCGTACCGCCCGCCTGACCGGCGGCGTTCTGCGCTTCGGCAAGGGTGGCGTAGCTGTCGATATATACGCGGAACACCCCGTCTGAATAGCTGACAAACGCGTTCTGGCCCGCGGCGGCGCGCGTATCGGCGTCGAGCTGCGCCGAATAGACGTCGGCGTAAAACGCGCCGGTGTCAATATGGTAAGCGCCTACCATAGCGCCCGACGCGCTGTCCTGATACTGCGCGCCGTCCCAGTATACATTGCGGTTTTTGACCATGGATATCCTGCTGTGCGTTGTGGAAAACAATTGTATGAACATCCCCTGAGAATCAAAAAAACCTATACGATAGCCTGTGCCCGTCTGATTTTGCAGGTTCGCGCCCGGCACGGCCGTGCCGCCGTAGAACAGGCCCACGCGTATCAGCGGATCCATGCCCGCGGGCACGTTGGCCGCGGCGTATCGCGGCGGCGCGGCGCCAAAGCAAAGCGCCACGCAAACCGCCCATGAGACAGTCCTTGATATTATCCGTTTCCCGCGCAAATTCCCACGCTCCGTTTAAGCATACCGGCCTCTTACTTTTTGCTTTGCGTGAAGGACTCTTGACATAAAAGCATGTGCCGTGCTAATATGATAAGAAAAACCTTTTTGCCGTTCCGATATTATGTCAATCGACATTATATTACAAGCCGCGATATTTTTCAACCAAAAGATTTTATGTTTTCAGGAGGAACACCGTGATGGAGAAAAAACGTGCAGGCGTCATAGGGGCGACGGGCATGGTCGGCCAGCGCCTTGCCGTGCTGCTCGCGAGGCACCCGTGGTTTGAGGTGTCCGCGCTGGCGGCCAGCGCTCGCTCGGCGGGCAGGACTTATGCCGAGGCGGTTTCGGGCCGCTGGGCGATGGATGTTGACGTGCCGGAAAATCTGAGGAATGTGCCCGTGCTGGACGCCTCCGCGGATTTTGACGCGGTGGCTGCCGCGGCGGATTTCGTATTCTGCGCGGTGGACATGAAAAAGGAAGAGACAAGGGAGCTGGAGGAGCGTTTGGCCAAGGCCGAATGTCCGGTTATTTCAAATAACTCGGCAAACCGGGGCACGGCCGACGTCCCGATGCTTATACCTGAGATAAACGCGGAACACGCCGCCGTCATAGAGGCGCAGCGAAAACGGCTGGGGACGGAGCGCGGTTTCATAGCCGTCAAGTCAAACTGCTCTATCCAAAGCTATGTGCCGCTGCTGCATCCCCTTCTTGACATGGGACTGACGCGCGTTCATGTTTGCACATATCAGGCCGTGTCGGGCGCGAGCAAGACCCTCGAGGGCTGGCCTGAGATGCGCGACAACGTTATCCCCTATATCGGCGGCGAGGAGGAAAAATCCGAGCGCGAGCCGATGAAGGTTTGGGGCAGGGTGAGGGACGGCGCGATTATAGACGCGCTTTCGCCGGTCATATCCGCGCAATGCTTGCGCGTGCCGGTAAGCGACGGTCATATGGCCGCGGTGTTCGCTGAATTTGACAGGCCCGTCTCGCATGAGGAAATCGTGCGCCGCTGGCGGACATTCTCAGGCAAGGCTCAGGAGCTTGAGCTTCCGTCGGCGCCCAAACAATTTATCCATTATTTTGAACAGCCAGACCGCCCGCAGACGCGTCTTGAACGCGACCTTGAAAACGGCATGGCCGTTTCGGCGGGACGGCTGCGCGTAGACGAGGACGGCCGCCGCATACGTTTCATCGGCTTATCCCACAACACGCTGCGCGGCGCGGCCGGCGGCGGCGTGCTGATGGCGGAGCTGCTGGCTGCCGAAGGTATATTTTGACCGCGCGTTAAGCCGGGTGGTCAGGGTACGAGGGTTTCGCGAGCCGCCGCGATTCGGAGCGAAGCCCACAGCTACAGAAAGGGAAGTGTGTTATGAAAACCCCGGTATTTACAGGTTCATGCACCGCGCTTGTCACACCGTTTACCGAAGATTCGGTTGATCTTGTCAAGCTCGGAGAGCTTATAGACACGCAGATACAGGCCGGGATATCCGCCCTTGTCATCTGCGGAACCACAGGTGAGGCGTCCACACAGTCTATAGACGAGCATAAGCAGACCGTTGATTATGCCGTTAAGCGCGCGGCGGGCCGCGTGCCCGTTATCGCCGGCACCGGCGCGAACTGTACGGCGGAGGCGCTGGAGCTGTCCCAAGCCGCCGAGCGGTCGGGCGCGGACGCGCTGCTGGTGGTCACGCCTTATTACAACAGGTGTTCGCAAACGGGCCTGATCAAGCATTTTACATACATCGCCGACCGGGTGAGCATACCCGTCATACTGTATAATGTGCCTTCGCGCACCAGCCTGAGCTTCAACCAGAATACTTATTATGAGCTTTCAAAGCACGAGCGTATAAACGGCGTCAAGGAGGCGTCGGGCGACTTTTCGCTGATAGCCCGGACGCGCTGCCTGTGCGGCGACGAGCTGAATATCTGGTCGGGCAACGACGGCGACACCATACCCATAATGTCGCTGGGCGGCAAGGGCGTTATCTCGACGTCCGGCAATGTTATTCCCAAGGAAATAACGGATATGTGCAAGCTGTTCGCGGCCGGCAAAATCGAGGACAGCGTAAATCTGTTCCTGAAATACCTGCCGCTGATGGACGCGCTGTTCATAGACGTGAATCCCATACCCGTAAAGACCGCTCTGAGCCTCATGGGGCGCTGCTCAGGCAGGCTCCGTATGCCGCTGTGTGAAATGGACGCCGCCAAGACGGAGAAGCTGAAGGCGGTCATGAAAGACACCGGCCTGCTGTAAGAGCCGAAAATTAACGCGAAAGACCGCTAAAAAGACGGTTGACAACGGCGCGGGGCCGTGATATAATCCCGGCAATTGAACACCATAAATGTGATGACAGGGTAAGCCGTCCATGAGACGTGGCGCAGAGAACTGCCGGCGGGAGTCTCCCGCGATGGTGTAAGGCAGGGCATGGTCATAGACGCGCGCTCCCCCTTGAACAGCCAAGCCGAACGCCAACGGGGCGCCGTGCCGCCGCGCCGGGAGAATGTTTATTCGACCGGACGCGAGGCGAGCGGGCGTGACCGGCGGCCAATAAGCGAGGCCGGGTCGTCCGCCGTTATACGGGCAGGCGTTAGAGTTAGTGACGCCGTGAGTGGGACGAAAGCCGTTTTTGCGGCGAGTAATCCAACGAGAGTGGTACCGCGGAGATTTTATCTTCGTCTCTTGTGAATCAAGGGGCGAAGTTTTTTTGCCGCCCCTGTGGAGTTACATTGAGGAGGAATAAGCATGAAAATCGCGTTTTCAACATTGGCGTGCCCCGACTCCAGCTGGGAGGAAATTTACTCGATGGCAAAGGACACAGGCTTCGACGGTATAGAGATACGCGGCCTCGGTACGGACATCTTTGCCGTGCGCGCGCGACCGTTCACCGACGAGGCGCTGCCGGAAACCATCAAAAAGCTCAAATCGCTGCGTTTGTCCATACCGTGCTTTTCGTCGGCGTGCTGTCTGAAATACGCCGGCCGCGCCGAAGAAAACAAGGCCGAGATAACAAGCTATATCGAGCTTGCCGCCAAGACCGGCACCCCGTTTGTGCGGGTGCTTGCCGACCTTGGGGTTTTGCCGGAAGGCGAGGTTGACGACGGGCTGGTGGCCGGCCAGCTCAAGCAGCTCGCGCCCGTCGCGTCAAGCCATGGCGTTACGCTGCTGGTGGAGACGAACGGGGTATACGCCGACACCGCGCGCCTGCGGGAGCTGCTTCAGCGCGTGGCGAGCGATTCTGTGGCCGCGCTGTGGGACATACATCACCCGTACCGCGTCATGGGAGAGCCTCCCGAAAAGACCGTGCAGAATTTGGGCGCGTATATAAAATATGTGCATATCAAGGATTCGGTCATGCGCGACGGCGTGACGGCCTATCGCATGATGGGCGAGGGCGACCTGCCGATGGACGATATGATAAACGCGCTGCGCTCCATAAACTACGACGGCTTTGTGTCGCTGGAATGGGTAAAACGCTGGTCTCGCGACCTCGAGGACGCGGGCGTGGCCATACCGCAGTTCGCGTGGTACATGAGCAGGTACACCGAAAAGACGGTGACGCACAGCGAGCTGTTTGAAAACAGGGCCGGCACAGGCAAATATATATGGGAAAAGGAAACGCTGATAGACCTGACGCTGCCGCAGCTTTTGGACAGGGTGGCTGAGGAATTCCCCGACCAATACGCGTTTCGCTATACCACGCTCGATTACACGCGCACATACGGCGAATTCCGCGAGGACGTCGATACGTTCGCGCGCGCGCTGATAAGCCTGGGGGTCAAAAAAGGCGATAAGGTGTCCATTTGGGCTACCAACGTGCCCGCGTGGTTCATCACGTTTTGGGCGGCTACCAAGATAGGCGCGGTACTCGTTACGGTCAACACGGCTTATAAAATACACGAGGCCGAGTATCTGCTGCGCCAGTCCGATACGCATACGCTGGTGATGATCGACGGGCACAAGGATTCGGACTACGCCGGCATAATCAGTGAGGTATGCCCCGAGCTGGCGGATCCCCCGCCCGGCAAGCCGCTCCACGCGAAACGCCTGCCGTTTTTGAGGAACGTCATTACAATCGACTCGGAGCGGCCCGGATGCCTGACTTGGGAGCAGGCGCTGCTGACGGCCGAAAGGACGCCCATAGAGATGGTGTATCAGCGCATGGCCATGACGGGCCGCCATGACGTGTGCAACATGCAGTACACGTCGGGCACGACGGGCTTCCCGAAGGGGGTCATGCTGACCCACTACAATGTGGTCAACAACGGCAAAAATATCGGCGACCGCATGGATTTGTCCACCGCCGACCGTTTCATAATCCATGTGCCGATGTTCCACTGCTTCGGAATGACGCTCTCGATGACGGCCAGCATGACGCACGGCTCGACCATGATACCCATACCGTCGTTTTCGCCGCGCCTGACGCTCGACGCCGTAAACAAGGGCAAAGCCACGGCCGTCAACGGCGTGCCTACCATGTTTATAGCCATGCTGGAACACCCGGATTTTGAGAACACCGACTTTTCGCATATGCGCACGGGTATAATGGCGGGCAGCCCGTGCCCCGTCAAGGTGATGCAGGATGTCGTTGACAAGATGAACATGGATGAGATCACCATAGTGTTCGGCCAGACGGAAAGCTCGCCGGGCTGCACGCAGAGCTGCTCCGACGACGCGATAGAGGTAAAGGTCAACACGGTGGGCGGGCCGCTGCCCGGAATCGAATGTAAGATCGTGGATCCGGCGACGGGCGAGGATCTGCCCGACGACACCGACGGCGAGTTTGTGGCGCGCGGATACAATATCATGAAGGGATATTACAAGATGCCCGCCGCCACCGCCGCCGCGATCGACGCCGACGGATGGCTGCATACGGGAGACATGGCGCGCCGCCGCCCCGACGGCAACTATAAGATAACGGGACGCATGAGGGATATGATAATCAGGGGCGGCGAGAATATCTATCCCAAAGAAATCGAGGACTTTATCTACACGCACGGCAAGGTTCGCGACGTGCAGGTCATAGGCGTGCCCGATAAGCAGTACGGGGAGGAAATCATGGCGTGCGTCGTCCTCAAGGAGGACGGAAGCATGACCGGGGACGAGATAAAGGAGTTTGTGCGCTCGCATATGGCGAAGCACAAAACACCCAAATACGTTCGCTTTGTAAACGGTTTCCCGATGAATGCCGCGGGCAAGGTAATGAAATACAAGATGGTCGAGGAAGCCGTTGAACTGCTCGGCCTTCAGGACGCGAAAAAAATCGTAACCGCGTAAGGGGTAGGTTAGCTATGAAAAGCGCCGTTGTGAAACTTATTTCGGTCTTGGGCGCCGCCGTGATTATCTTCGCGGCGTTCGGACTGACGCGCTATTTGTCGGATCAGTTCCCCGATAAATTCAGCGGCAAACCGCTTGCGGCAATGGCGCTTTTCTGGCTGGCGGCGGCGTGTTTTGTGTTGGCGGCGGTGAAATTCAAGTTAAAAACCGTGTATGCCTGCATAGGCGTTTTCACGCTGTCACTTCTCTTTCAGCGCGTATACGGCGCTTTCGTGACCATCGAGGGTGAGAGCGACCTGAGATTTTATTTCAGCAACGCGGTCAGTATTTTTCAAAACGGGTTCCGCCATGAATCGCTGTACTCCGCGACCTTCCCCGGCACCGTGACCTACCCCGCCGTTTTAGCGGTACTCTTCAAATTCATCGGTGTGGGCCGCGGGATACCGGTTCTGCTCAACCAGCTCGTAATGTCGGCGACCATCGTTATGGCCTACCTTTACATGAGGCGCAGGCACGGCCCGGCAAGCGGCGCCGTGTGCGCCATGCTGCTCGCTACGCACCCCTTTGTGATTATTTACTGCAATGTCTGCAACGCCGAGATTCTATACGGGGCCTGTATCCTGTGGTGCTTCTTTTCGTTTTGCTTCGCCAGGGAGCGATACGCGAGCCATGCCCAAAAGCGCTGGTTTATATGCCCCGCCTTTTTTCTCGGGCTTTCCCTGCTGTTCAGGCCGCTGGGCGTCGTTATGCTGATTGCGCTGGCGATATACGCTTTGTTTTATATGGCCGCCGGCACGAAGGACAAGCTCATGATCTGTTCGGTGCTACTGGCGGGCTATATGGCGTTTAATCTGCTGTGCGGCGCCGTGGTCAAGGGCATTACCTCATACGACGCGCCGCGAAGCTCATACGGCTGGAACCTGTATGTCGGCGGTTCGGAGGAGGGGCGGTGGAATCAGGCCGACGGCGCCGAATTTGCCCGCGTCATGGCGCTCTCGGAAACACCGACCGAGGTGCAGGCGTATTTTGCCCCAAAAGCGTTCGCGCGTTATAAAGACATGGGCGCGGGCATCCTCCGGCACTGTCTGAATAAGCTTGAACGCTGGCACGCGGCGGAGTATATATCGAGACTTGACGAGGAGTCGGCGCGCGCAAACACACTTACAAAGGACGATTACATGCTGCCGGTAAGCGTCTATTATGTCCCCATACTCCTGCTGGCGCTCGCGTTTTTCCTGTGGTCATGCGTGCGGTCATTTTTGGGCAAAATAGATGAGATGAGTATTCTGACGCTTTACACCATAGGCTCCTTCGCCGCCCTGATGCTGCTGGAGCTATCGCCGCGCTACACGGTGTCATACCACATAATGTTCAGTCTGCCGGCGTTTGAGCTGGTCGCCGGGCTTACTGCTCTGAGACACGGGAAACGCAAGAAAACCGGCTGAATATTACGCTTGTTTTCTACGGAGGGTAATATGGGCTTTATTGAACTCTTTTTACTTGCGGCCGGGCTTTCAATGGACGCTTTCGCCGTTGCGGCCTGCGCCGGATTGACCATGCCGAAGGTAAACATGAAAAAGGCTTTGGCAATAGGCCTGTACTTTGGCATATTCCAAGCCGTCATGCCGCTGATCGGATATTTGGCCGCCACATTGTTTGCAGACAAAATAGTCGCCTATGACCATTGGATAGCGTTCGGATTACTCTGTTTTCTCGGCGGGAAGATGATAATAAGCAGTTTTATAAAAGACGGCTGCCAAGACAGAGCGTGTCCTGACGAAGCGTGCGCCGACAGGGAATGTCCCGGCGGGAAAAAACCTGACCGTTCGGAAGCTTCTGTAGCGCCCGCGCGAATGCTGCCCCTCGCCGTTGCCACAAGCATTGATGCGCTTGCCGTAGGCGTTTCATTCGCTTTCCTGCGCGTCAATATCATAACCGCCATTTTATTCATTGGGATTACCACGTTTGCATTATCGCTGGCCGGTGTAAAAATCGGCAATGTATTTGGAACAAGGTTTAAGACCAAAGCGGAGCTGGCGGGCGGCGTCATTCTTGTGCTGATTGGTTTGAAAATCCTGCTGGAACACCTGAATATCGTTAGCTTTTAGGAGTTGCATTGATAAGAATAAAATTATTTACGATAAACATTAAATAATAGTTGACAAACATAAAATGATGTGTTATACTCCACGTATCAAAGAATACAGGGAGGAACCATCATGAACACCAAACGTGAGAAAATCCTGAAAATGAGCAAAATCCTTGACGCGATTATGAAAATCGGGGCCATATTCTTTATTATGACCATTGCGGCACATTCAGCGGGGATAATCATGGCGCCGTCGCTTGATTTAACTCGCTTTACGGTCGGCGAGATATTAGGCAGCGCTCAATTTGAAGGCGGAGTGGATGAATTCCGGGCGATTATGCTGACTGGAATTCTATCGGCGGCAGTTATGCCGGCGATTCTTTTTGTGGCAAGCTTCATATTCAAGGATATAAGCCGCGGAACCACACCGTTTACGACAATAAACGCGAACAGGCTGAGGGTTATATCCTTATTGCTTCTCGCGCTCAGTATTGTTATACCACCTCTGAAAATGCTGCTCACTATGATTTTCTTCACCTCCGTCAGAGCCTTTTTTTCCATCAGTATTGGGCAGATTGTTTGCGCCGTCATGTTCGTCTGCCTTGCCCTAATCTTTGAATACGGCGCGGAGCTGCAGCGCGAATCCGACGAAACGCTTTAGGGAGGCGCAGGTAATGGCTATTATTTTAAGGCTCGACCGCATGATGGCGGACAGAAAAATCTCGCTTAATGACTTGGCTGAGAAGATAGGGATTGCCAACGTTAACTTGTCTAAAATCAAAACAGGCAAGGTCAGCGCAATACGATTTTCAACCCTTGACGCGATTTGCGATGTCTTAGACTGTCAGCCCGGCGACATACTTGAACACAAGCGCAAAGAATAAAGAATTTCAGCTTTTCACACAGAATCGCGATATCTTAATAGCAGTATTGTATTCAAGCCCGGGATCAGGTATAATATATCTGGAAACGCCCGGCCAACAGACGACAGGGCTATTCCGTCGTCCCAAACTTCCCGCCAGCTTCCCGTGAACTTCCCATTGACTTCCCATTTTGTTGAGAAAAGAGCGATATCATGAACACGATTTTAGCGGTTGACACAAGCGCGGCCGTCCATGAACGGCAGACGGCCGAGTGGGTGAAATACGATATTGACACAATACGGGTTGACGCCATCTCTGAAGCCGCGTCAAGGCTCGCGCGGGGAAATTTTCTTTTTGTCGCCGTCAACGAGGACAGCATCCCCGGCTTTATGCCGCAGCTGCGCGCAATGCGGGACGCGGCCGATATCCCTATCTTCGTCTTGACCTCCCACTACACGATTGATAAAAAAATTCAAGCTATGAACTGCGGCGCGGATGTATATGACGCTTTTGACGCCTATCGGAAGGACGATGTTCTCACCGCGCTTGAGCTGCTGAAATCGCCGGGCGGATATACCGCGTATCCCCAAAAGGCTTTGCGCTGCGGCGATATATCTCTGCTGCCGCCTCAGCGGAGCGTGTTTGTGAAAAATATAGAGGTGACTCTCACAAAAAAAGAGTTTGATATATTACAGTATCTCATATCCAACCGGGGATGCGTTGTGACGCATATACAGCTTTTGAAGGCCGTATGGGGCGGCGGGCATGATATGAGCGACATCGGCGTATTGTGGCGGACGGTAGACCGTTTGCGCAAAAAGCTGTCGGAAGCGTTTCCCGCGAAGGAGTATATAAAAGTCGAGCGCGGCTTAGGATACAAAATTATAACATAAAACAGGGGCGCAATAACATGGGGAAGGTTTTTTGCGAGCAGAATGTGCTGGACGCCTTTATGGATCGGATGGAGTTCATATTTGCGAATTTCAATCATGTAGTAGTCGCGTTCAGCGGGGGCAAGGATTCCGGGCTGATGCTCGAATTGCTGAATCTTTATTACACAAAGCACAGGCCCTCCGCGCAGGTGTCGGTTTATCATATCGATTACGAGGGAAACTACCAGCATACGATTGACTATGTGTCAAGATGCATGGGCAGATACGATTACTTTCAATACTACCACCTGTGTATGCCGGTTTCCGCCTCCTGCGGCGTGTCTATGTATCAGGCCACTTGGATGCCCTGGAACCCGGAGGAACGCGATATTTGGGTGAAAGAGATGCCGCCCGGCGCCATCTCAATCGAAACCCATGACTTTGACTTTTTCGAGATCGGGATGTCCGATTACATATTTCAAACAAGGTTCGGGAAATGGCTGCATGAGAAAAGCTGCGCGCTGAGAACCGCCGTTTTGGTGGGGATACGGGCGCAGGAAAGCCTGAACAGATACCACGCGGTAGCGCGGGGCGATGGCTCAAGCGCGTTTGAGGGCGCTAACTACAGCACTGAAATATTCCCGGACATCTATAATTTCTACCCGCTCTATGACTGGTCGGTGGAGGATGTCTGGATAGCCAACGGCAAATATGGCTTCGATTACAACAAGCTATACGATTTGTTCTACCTTGCCGGGGTGCCGCTGGCGGAGATGCGGGTGGCGAATCCGTTTCATATCTGCGGCGTCGATTCCCTTAAACTATACAGGGCCTTGGAGCCGAATACTTGGGGACGCCTGATCGGCAGGGTAAACGGCGCGAACTTCGGCGCGCTTTACGGCGGGACGAAGGCAATGGGCTACAAAGATATTTCGCTTCCAAAAGGGCATACCTGGAAAAGCTACACCGAGTTTCTCTTAGATACGTTGCCGGAGCATACCGCCGGTATTTACAGGCGGAAGTTTGAGACCTCGCTTAACTATTGGTTAGAAAAGGGCGGCGCGCTGCCGGTCAAGGTTGTTGATGAGCTGGAGCTCGCCGGCGTGAGGCTTGAGCGGTTAGGCAAGCCGCGCGGCAACCGGAAGTACGCGGGCGAGTACGAGATGGTGCGTTTTTTCGAGTACCCCGACCGTATATACTCAAAGGATTTCAGAATCATACCGAGCTATAAACGGATGTGTGTCACCATTTTGAAAAACGACACGTCATGCAAGTATATGGGCTTCGGTCAAACCAAGGATGAATTACAGAAGCAAAGGAGCGCGATGGAGGAATGGGAGAATATTATGTAAGCCCCGTGTATAAGGTCATACGGGTGCCTATTGAAAAAATAGAGGCAAACAGTTATAATCCGAACAAAATTCCGCCTCCTGAGATGAAGCTGCTCGAAAAGTCGATTCTGGAGGACGGTTATACCATGCCCATCGTTTGCTATTATATAGAGGATACGGATCGGTACGAAATCGTGGACGGCTTCCACAGGTATATGACCATGAAAACCAATCCCGAAATCGCGGCGCGGGAAAACAACACTTTGCCCGTATCGGTGATTGACAAGCCCATGACGGAGCGTATGGCCAGCACGATCAGGCATAATCGCGCCAGAGGCGCCCACGTCATCGACCTGATGGTAGATATTGTGGCACAGCTCACCGAAGCGGGCTTGGGCGACGACTGGATTATGAAAAACATCGGAATGGATCCCGATGAATTATTGAGGCTCAAACAAATCAGCGGATTAGCCTCGCTTTTTACAAACAGGAAGTTCTCCAAGTCATGGAAAAGCGACGCGTCGGAGCTTAAACCTGAACATATGAATTTTGAAAACGGAGAGGAAGCTGACATACCGGTGGCTAATAATTTTTTTTGAAAACCGATGTAAAAATAATCGGGAAAAGGCT
>WRLW01000015.1 GCA_009777435.1 Oscillospiraceae bacterium
CCTTAGATTTTCGGCAATCTCCATGCCGTTTATGGCCATATCCTCAACCGTGGGCGGCATCATGCGCGCGGTGGGCGAGGTGCGCCTGCCCATGTTCGGCGGTCTGGCGTCCAATCTGGTAAACGTCGGGGTGACAGCCGCCGCCATATACGCGCTCGACATGGGCGTGGCCGGCGCGGGCGTGGGTATGCTGGCGTCGCGCGCCGTGCCGGCGGCCATACTGCTGTTGCTGCTGCAAAGGGGGCACGGCCCGCTGTCGCATCTGCGCCTTGGGCCGAGGGTCAGTATGGCGGCCATGAGACCGGTGCTGCGCATCGCCGTGCCGGCCGGCGTGGACTCTTTGATATTCAACGGCTGCAAGCTGCTGGTGCAGGTGTTCATGGCCAATATGGGCACGGACACGCTGGCCGCCAACGCCGTTTTGAGCAATGTTTCGGCCTTTGTCACGCTGCCGGGCGTCGCTATGGGCGTATTGGCCGTTTCGCTGTCGGGATACTCTTATGGAAGCGGCGACCGCGCCGGGGCGCGCGAAACAGCGCTCAAGCTGACCCTGCTGGGCTGTCTGCTCAATTTGGCCGCCGCCGCCGTTATGTTCGCGCTGCTGAATCCGGTCATCACCATTTTCTCGCCGACGGACGCCGCGTATAAGATGATCTATAACTGTATGCTGATGTTCGTGGTGGTCTGCCCGCCGCTTTGGAGCTTCGCGTTTGTGCTGCCAAGCTCTCTGCGCGCGATGGATATGGCGCGGTATACCATGATAGTGTCGGCCGGGAGCATGGTGCTGCTGCGCCTGTTCTGCGCGTGGGTGCTGGGCGTGTATCTGGGATACGGCCTTTATGGTATCTGGATCGCCATGTTCTTGGATTGGGTCGGGCGCGGCGTGTTTTTCATGCTGCCCATGCTGCGCAAAAAAGCGGGAGGCGCCCGCTTTAGCCCGGGCGCCTGAGGTACGATATAAACGTTAGGCGGGATTGTAAATTTTATGATCAAGCTTTCCGCGCGGCGCGGCGTTTTTCGCGCGCCCGGCTTTGGCCGTCCGCGGGAAGCCCGCGTTTGGAAGAAGCCTGCTTCTTTTAAGCTTTCACCGAGGGGCGTTGCTGATGACCAGAATATTCTACGAGTCTATGATAAAGGACTCGTTTCCAGAGCTGCAGTGGCTGCGCGTCTGCACTACGGAAGCTTATACCGCCACCGTATACGCCTGCGACGCGAACCTGCATCTGACGGAGCGGACGCGCCGGAAGCTGCACGGCTTCCTTCAGGCCAACGGCATGGTGTCGTGTACATATAAAGTAAAGCATTATTTTGACATGCAAAAAGACCTCGTGTTCCCGGCGGGCGAGCTGCCGTCGGCCGTCAGGGTGATCGCGCAGAAGGGCTATGTGACCGCCAAGGGCGTCAGGATGGGCATCGAGCTGGCCTTTCCCAACATTGACCCGAACAGTATAACGGTGGACAAAAACGCCGTGCTGTTCACGCTGAAAAGCGGCGCGTCGCTGCCGCCCGGCGCGAGCGGCCAGCTTGAGCTGCTGCTGGGTGAGATACTGCCCGTCGGCTCGGTGGCGAAGGTTACGGGCGCGTGACACGCGGAGCGGCCCGCCATAAGGCATAAAAAAAGGTTCGGCCTCCCCGAACCTTTTTCGCTACGCTTCCCAGTTGTGCCAGACGCTCTGCACGTCGTCGTTGTCCTCTAACAGTTCGAGCAGCTTCTCGAATTTTTTCACGTCGTCCGGGTCGCTGAGCGCGACGCGGTTTTGGGGCACCATCTCTATCTCGGCGCTCAAAAAGACATAGGCGAGCTTTTCGAGAGCGTCGCGCACAGCGCCGAAATCCTCGGGCGCCGTGATGATCTCAAAAACGCCGTCGCTGGCCGAGAAATCCTCAGCCCCGTATTCCAGAGCCGCCTCGAGCGCGCCGTCCTCGTCGCGCCCCTCGGCGTCGGCTATAAGTACCCCCTTGCGGTCAAACGACCACGACACGCATCCCGACGCGCCCAAATTGCCGCCGTATTTGTCAAAATAGTGGCGCACGTCCGACGCCGTGCGGTTGCGGTTGTCCGTCATGGCCTCCACGATTACCGCCACGCCCGACGGCCCGTAGCCCTCGTATGTGACGCGCTCGTAGTTGTCGCCGCCCGACGAGCCGGCCGCGCGCTCGATAACGCGCTTTACGTTGTCGGCGGGCACGTTGCCGGCCCGCGCCTTGGCTATGGCGTCGCGCAGGCGCGAATTGCCGCTCGGGTCGGGGCCGCCCTCGCGCACCGCCACGATGATCTCGCGGCTAAGCTTGGTGAACAGCTTGGCGCGCTGCGCGTCGGTCTTGCCCTTCTTGTGCAGGATATTCTTCCATTTTGAATGTCCGGCCATAATTTTAACCCCCTATATAAACCCGCCGGCCGTTACGGCACATACTCAAACTCCAGGTCAAACATACGAACCGTGTCGCCCTCCTCCGCGCCGCGCGCCTCAAGCAGGTCGAAAACCCCGGCGCGGCGCAGCGCGCGGTCGAAAAAGCGCATGGACTCATGGTCGTCGAAGCGCACGTCGCGCATAACGCGCTCTAACCACGCGCCCTCAACCACCCAAACGGCGTCGCCGCCGCGCGTCACGGTGAAGTCGCGTTCGGGAGACGGCTCCCTCTCAGGCACGTAGTCAGGCGTGAACACGGCCACGGGCGGCAGCTTGTCAAGCATGGCCGCCGCAGCGCCCGCCAGCGCCTCCACGCCCAAGCGCGCGGCGGCGGAGACCGCCATCACGGCGCGCGGCGCGCAATGGGCCGTCAGCCTGTCTAAAATATCCCCGTCCGGCCAGATATCGCGCTTGTTGGCCACCACGATTTGCGGCCGCGCCGCTAATTCGGGGGAATAGCGGGCAAGCTCCTCGTTTATGGCGTCGTAGCTTTCGAGCGGGTCGCGGCCCTCAAGCCCCGACGCGTCTATCACATGCAGCAGCAGGCGGCAGCGGTCAACATGCCGCAGAAAATCATGCCCCAGCCCCGCGCCGCCGGACGCGCCCTCAATAAGCCCGGGGATGTCCGCCGCCACAAACGAGCGCCGGTCGTCCACGCGCACCATGCCCAAATTGGGCGACAGCGTGGTAAACGGGTAGCCGGCCACCTTGGGGCGCGCCGCCGATATGGCCGACAGCAGCGAGCTTTTGCCGGCGTTTGGGAAGCCCACTAACCCAACGTCGGCCAGCAGTTTAAGCTCAAGGGCGGCGCTTACGGTCAGACCGTCCTGCCCGGACTTGGCGAAACGCGGCGCCTGACGCGTGGGAGTGGCGAAACGGCGGTTGCCCCATCCGCCGCGCCCGCCGCCGAGCAGCAGGAACGGCTCGGGGCCGGACGCGTCGTGGAGCAGGCGTCCGGTGCCGGCGTCCTTTATCAGCGTGCCGCGCGGCACCCTTATGGTCAGATCCGCGCCGTCCTTGCCCGTCCGGCCGCGCGAGCCGCCGTCGGCGCCGTTTTGGGCGGCGTATTCGCGCTTGTACCGAAAATCCATCAGCGTGGACAGATTGTCGTCGGCCTGGATATACACGCTGCCGCCGCGCCCGCCGTCGCCGCCGTCGGGGCCGCCCGCGGACACATATTTCTCGCGGTGGAACGATACCGAGCCGTTGCCGCCGCGCCCTGACGAAAGCGTTATTTCCGCGACATCAATAAACATGGTCTCTCCCCGGAATGATTTTCAGGGGCGCGATCAGCGCCCCTGGGTTTTTCTATAGAGCCGGTTTACTCCGGGGCGTATACCGAAACCTGCTTGCGGTCGCGGCCCTTGCGCTCAAAGCGCACGCGGCCGTCCGACAGCGCGTAAAGCGTGTCGTCCTTGCCGCGCCCCACGTTGACGCCCGGATGTATCTTTGTCCCGCGCTGGCGCACGAGGATGCTGCCGGCCAAAACGGCCTGACCGTCGGCCCTCTTGGGGCCAAGGCGCTTGGATTCGGAGTCGCGCCCGTTGCGCGAGGAGCCGACGCCCTTCTTGTGGGCGAAAAATTGCAATCCGATATAAAGCATAGTTCCCGATCCTTTCAAATCACGGCGATCTGTCCGCGTTAATTCAAGTTTGCCGCTTCGTATAAAACCGACACATGCCCGGGGTACTCGAGGGCAAGCTGTTCGGCGTACCGCGCGAAGCCCGCCAGCACCGCCTGCGCGCCCTCGGCGCGCGAACCGCCGTCCGGCAGCTCTATCCTGACGCGCGCCGCCCGCGGCTCCGCTTCCGTCCGGGCGCCAGCGCCCATGACGTCATTCAGTATACATTCGGTGAGCCTGACGGCGCCGGTCACGGCCGCGCACACGATATCATGTCCTTGCTCCGCGTGGCCCGAGTGCCCTGAAACCTGTATGCCCGCGAACGGCGCGCCGTCGCGCGCGGGGCCGCCGCGCAGCATCAGAACCGTGGTCACGGCCCGACTACGGCTATGGAGCTGATCTGAATCTTTGTGTATGGCTGGCGGTGCCCGCTGAGAACGCGGTAATTTTTCTTTGCCTTGTATTTGAAAACCTTGATTTTCTTGTTTTTGCCGTTCTTGAGAACTGTTCCGCTTACCTCGACGCCCTTGACCGGGTTGCCGGTCTTGATCTTGTCCTTGCCAAAGACGGCCAGAACGTCGGTGAAAACAATGGTTTCACCCTCCGCCTTGTCGAGCTTTTCGACAAAAATAACGTCGCCCTGTGAAACTCTGTACTGCTTGCCGCCGGTCTTAATGACGGCGTGTTCGATTGCCGTAGACACAATGTCACCTCATAAGGGGCCGATGGCCCCAAAAGTCTCGCTCCGCCGGGCGGCGCTTAGCGCTCTTTCCACGGCGCGCGCGCGATACGCGCGCGGCCCAAGCCCGGTATATCCGCGCCGCCATGTTTCAGGCCGGCGCGACCGTTACGGAAGCGGCTTTGACATTCTACAACACCACGCGCGTTTTGTCAATAGTACATTCGCGCAAAGCGCAAAATCACTCCTCCTGCATTACTTCCTTCAGCGGAATCCGCCTGATCCTTTTCGCAAAGACGAGCATGAACAGTTCATACAGCAGCACGAAGGAAACCAGCGCTATGAAAAACGCCCGTATGTTAAAGCTGTAGTCGGGCGCAACCAGCACTTCGCCGTCATACACCAAGGAAATCATCATCAGCATAAGCCCGTGCTGATATGCCGTACCGAGGGCGAACCCTATATAGGTTACGGGGCGGTATCCGCTCAAAATCGCGCCGGAACACTCACGGTCGGAATAACCGAAAATCCTCAGCATGGCGATTGTTTTGCTGTTGCCCTTTATGATGGTCGTGACCGCGATAAGTAAAGTCGTGACTGCCAGCACAACCCCGATTCCCGCCATCATGACGGCCATCATCCGGCTGCTCCCCACTTCTTTTATGCTGAAAGACATTACCACAGTCGCGGCATAGCAAAAAGCGGCAAGCCCGATAAAGAAAACCAACGAAAAGCGGCTTTTTACAGTGCTTTGCCTCAAGTCCCGCAGGAAGGCCGTGCCCGCTGCTTTTGCTTGCCCCGTTATCCTGATTTTGGTATTGCCTTTACCGCGAATCAGCTCAAGCGGCGGGCGTTTAAGCTTTCGGCAGCCATAAAGGACTGCCAGCAGAGAAAACACAAGGGCGGGCATGATGACCATGAATAAAACTAAAACGGGGTTAAAATGCAAAGTCACGCCGGGCATCTCCCCGCCGCTCCTTACATCTTCGTACAGCGTAGGCATGAGGGTGAACGACAGGGCAAACCCTATTGCGGCCCCCATTAACACGCTCAGTCCGAATATCCAAAAGTTCTTTGCGATTTTGAAGCTTGAATAGCCCATTGCTTTCAATACGCCAAGCTCTGATTTATGCGCGTCGATGTAATGCTTGATATAGAAAAACAGCATGACAACCGTGGTCAATCCCAGCGCGCCGCCGGTCACGGCGCTGGTCATCCTTCCGCTGGAGACCATCGCGTCGTACCAGACCATTATTTCAGCGTCAGTTACCTTGTCTTTCTCACGCGCCAAGTCAATATTCATGTTGAGAAACAATGTGCAGACCAAAACCGCGCAAGCGCACATAATCACGATGCCCAGCAGCTTCGCGGCGTCCTTCGGGCGAATCAGCATCTCATCACCACCCGATCTCATAAGCGGTTTTCCGGCTGCCGTTGATACGGGTTTCCACGATGTTACCGCTGTTCATTCTGACCACCATGCCCGCCATTTCCGCGATATTGGCGTTGTGCGTCACCATCACCATAGAAAAACCGAGTTCTTTTTGGAGTATGCAAATATAGTCGAGAATCTGCCGTCCGGTTTCCTCGTCCAGCGCGCCTGTCGGCTCGTCTAAGAACAGCACCTTCGGCTTCTTGGCCAGCGCCCTTGCGATGGATACCCGCTGCTGCTCCCCGCCGCTAAGCTCGGAGGGGAGCTTGCTCAGCTTGCCGCCCAGCCCGGCCGCCTCGATTATGCCGCGGTAGTCGCGGTTTCCGGCCAAGTCCGCGCCCATCTTGACGTTTTTGTCCACGTTCAGATTGGGGAGCAGATAATACTGCTGGAATATGAATCCGACCGTTTCTTTCCGAAACGCCGTCAGCTTCTCGTCGGACATGGCGGTGATGTCCGCGCCGCCGTACTTGACCGCCCCGCCGTCGGGGCGCTCCAAGCCGGACGCTATATGCAGAAGCGTTGACTTCCCCGAGCCAGACGCGCCAAGCAATACCGTGAAATCGCCGCTGCCTATGGCGAGCGACACGCCTTTTAACGCGGCGGTGGCGTTTTCACCGGAGCCATAGGATTTTGTGGCGTTAATTATCTCAATCATGGTTTTTTTCTCTCTTTCATAATGATACCTGCCGTAACCACAGCGAGGGTATTTTACCAAAACCCGCCCTCAAACACAAGTTTAATTTTCAAACGCGCACGGGACTCCATGCGGTATTTCGGGTAAAAATACAAAATTCTTGATTTCGCGGCCCGATACTGATATCATTCTTTTGTGGTAATAAGAGTAATTATAGAGAAGGAGCGCTGACGGGCGTGGATGGGCCGAGGATGGATGAAAGCGGGCTACGCGCGCTGGGCATACTGGCCATAGCGCAGGTGGGCGACGCCGTGTTTGAGCTGATGGTGCGCGCGCGGCTGTGTTCGTCGCAGCCTACCGCCGCAAAGCTGCACCGCGCGCGCGTAAAGCATGTCAACGCCGCGGCGCAGGCCGCTTACATGGAACGCTTGGAGCCGCTGCTGACCGAAGCGGAGCGCGACGTGGCGCGCAGGGCGCGCAACGCGCGCGCCGCCAACGTGCCCAAGGCCGTCACGCGCGCGGAATACGCCGCGTCAACCGCCTTTGAGGCGCTGCTGGGGTATCTGTACCTGTCCGGGCAGACCGGGCGCCTGAATATTCTTTTTGAGGAGCTTTGCCATGAAAACGGAGCGCCGGGATAAACACGCGATCTTAGACTATATACTCATTATATTGGGCGCGTCGGTATACGCGTTTGCGGCGGCGGGCTTTATCAGGCCCATAAACGCGCCGCTCGGCGGTATTTCAGGCATAGCTCAGGTGATCAGCCACCTCACCGGGTTCCCTATGGGCGTTTTGATCATCATCATGAATTTGCCGCTGTTTATATACGGGCGCAAGACGCTTGGAAACCACTTCATCCTCCGGTCGCTGGCCGCCATGCTGGTATCGTCGCTGCTGATAGACCTTTTCAGCGGCAGGCTTCCGAGCATGACGGCCAACCCGCTGCTTAGCGCGCTTTACGGCGGCGTGCTGATGGGCGCGGGGCTGGGCCTTGTGCTGTCGCGCGGCGGCACGTCGGGCGGCTCGGATATAGTCGCGAAGCTGATGCACATGCGCCGCGAGCATATCTCCATAGGGAAGATATCGCTTGCCATAAACGCGGCGGTCATAGCGTGCGCGGCCGCCGTTTTCAGGAGCATCGAGTCCGCCCTGTTCGCCATCCTGATACAATACGCCTCCGCCACGGTCATCGACGGTATACTGAACGGTATGGATCACGCTAAGTGCGCCCTGATCGTAACCCAAAACGCCGACGCCATATCGGACGCCATAAACAGCAGCCTGCGCCGCGGCGTTACGGGATTGGCGGGCGAGGGCATGTACACCAAGACCGAGCGCATGGTGCTGATGGTAGCCGTCCGAAAACATGAGATCGGCGTGCTGAAACGGCTGGTGCAGCGGCTTGACGGCGAGGCGTTCGTCATCATGCTGAACGCCGGCGAGGTTTTTGGCAGGGGCTTCAAAAGCGCGCAATAAGGGGTTTTCAAAACGCCGCGGCTGTGCTATACTGAACCAAACCAAAAAACACGTCAGGAAGCCGAAATATGACTAAGTTCATTAAAACGTGCTTTACGGTGGCGCTGATCGCCGCGGTAGCGGCGGCGCTGTTTATTTGGGGGCCCGCCGCCGTCTCGCGCTACAGGCGCGCCGCCGCCGCCGCCGCCGAAGAAGAGGGGCGCGCCGACCGCGCCATTGAGCTGCTGCTGCCCGAGCTTGACCGAAACCCGAAAGACCTCGGCCTGCGTATGCGGCTGATAGAGCTGTATATCGGCCAAGGCAATTTTTCGCGCGCCGAGTATATGCTGGAACACGGTATGCGGGAACAGGGCGGTCAGGCGGAGCTTTACAGGCTGCTGTGCGATGTTTACGTTATGCAGGACAAGCTGCTCGACGCCGTTTCCCTGCTCAACAATCTGCCCAACCCGCGCATACAGGAGCAGCTTGACGCCGAGAGGCCCGCGCCGCCCGTTTTGACGCCGCCGCCCGGCGACTACAGGGAGCTGCCGTCGCTCACGGTATGGGCCGGAGAGGGTCAGAGGAGCTTTGTGACCATCGACGGTAAGATTCCCAGTGTTGAGAAAAACCTGTATACAGAACCGATACAGCTGCCGCAGGGATATGTGGAGGTACAGGCCGTGTCGGTGGGCGCGGACGGGTTAGTATCGGATTGGGCCGTCGGCGTGTACAGGGTTGACGACGTGCGCGAGCGGGTGTTTTTCGCGGAACCGGCCATTGAGACGCACGCGCGCGCGCTTATAGGCATACCCGAGGGCGAGATAGTGAGCGGCCTGCTTCAGAATATTGCGGAGCTGATCATACCCGAAGCGCACGGCTATAAGACGCTGGACGACATTAAGTGGTTCCCCGGCCTGCGAACGCTGTGGCTGCAAGGCACGGGCGACACGCATACGGACATTTCCGCGCTGGCGGGCCTGCCGGATATCACGTCGCTGAGGCTGAGCGATATGGGCATAGACTCGATGGATCTTGACGCGGTAGGGGCGCTGGAATACTTGGAATACCTTGACCTATCGCATAACCAGATAGCGACGCTCGGCAATCTCGCGCACCTGACCTCGCTGACTTATCTCGCGCTCACGGGCAACAGCATCACAGACCTGACCCCGCTCTCCGGGATGACGCTGATGAACGATTTGGACTTGGGAGACAACGGTATCGAGGAAACGCAGCCGCTGTCGGAAATGACACTCCTGACGAGGCTCGATATGGAGGGCAACCGGGTGCGCGACCTGCAAGGGCTGTCGGGCATGGCCGAATTGCGCTCGCTGAACCTGAGCCGCAACTCCATTGTTTCGCTTGAGCCGCTGGCCGGATTGCAGGCGCTTACAGGTCTTAGCCTGTCGCACAACAAGGAAATGTACCGCATGGAGCTGATATCCGTATCGGACGACGGCGACGACCCGGAGGCTGAGATAGAGGACGGCGCGCCGAGCGAGGCCGAGTATTACAATACCCTGACGCCGCTCGGACGGCTCACCGGGCTGAAAACACTGCTGCTTGACGCCTGCGGCATCGGGGAGATCGCGCCGCTCGCGCCGCTCACCGGGCTTGAACGGCTGTCGCTCAACGACAACGCGCTGACGTCGCTGGCCGACGTGCAGGGGATGACGGCCATGATTGAGCTGTCCGCGAACAGAAACGCCATAACGTCACTGCGGCCTCTGCAGGGCATGTCGAAGCTTCAGACGCTGCATATAGAGTATAACGGTATGCCGAGCCTGATCGCGATCAGGGAGCTGCCCTCGCTGAAAACCGTATACGCGTTCGGCAACCCGCTGACCGAAAGAGTGACCTTTGTGGCGCCCGGCGTGCATGTGTATGGTTAAGCCGCTGAACCTTGTGTATCCGCCCAAGTGCGTATTCTGCAAGCAAATAATGGGACACGGCGCCAACCATGAGATGCCCTGCGAGGTCTGTGTAAGGACGCTGCCCATTATACCGCGCGGCAAGATAGCCGTCCAAATGCCGGGTATGCTGTGCGTGGCGCCTCTGGCGTACCGCGGGCGTGTCCCGGCGGCGCTGAAGGGCCTTAAATTCCACGGCAGGCTGTCGGGCGTGCGCTGTTTCGCGGCGCTTATGCGCTCGGCGCTCACGGCGGCGGGCCGGACTGAGTTTGAGTTGGTGACATGGGCGCCGCTGGGCTTTTGGCGTCTGCACGGCAGGGGCTATAATCAGTCGAGGCTGCTGGCGCGGGAGCTGGCCAAAATGCTCGGACTGCCATGCCGGGCGACCCTGCTGAAAACGCGCGGCACACCGCCGCAGAGCCGGCTGGCGGACAGCGGCGCGCGGCTCTTGAACGCAAGCGGCGCGTACCGGCCGAGACCGTTCGCGGATTTGAGCGGCAAGCGCGTCCTGCTTGTGGACGATATCATAACCTCCGGGGCGACCGCGCTGTCGTGCGCGCGTGAGCTTCGGGACGCGGGCGCGGCGGACGTGACGTGCGTCACGGCCGCCAGGTCAAGAATATAGGGGAACGGGGGAGGGCCGCCATTGAAGCTTTATGAGGAGCGTATCGGCTCCGAGGTCATTTATGAGGGCAAGGTGTTCAACGTCAGGCGCGACGCCGTACTGCTCCCGGACGGGCGCGAAACCGTGCGCGAGATAGTGGAGCATAGCGGGGGCGCCGCCGTCCTCGCGCTGACCGACGATATGCGCGTGCCCATGGTGCGCCAGTACCGCCACGGCGCGCGGCGCGTACTGCTCGAAATCCCGGCCGGGAAGATAGAGCGTGGCGAACAGCCGCTGATCTGCGGGGTGCGCGAGCTGCGCGAGGAGTGCGGATATACGGCTGAAAGCGTCGAGCCGCTGGGAACCATTATCCCGACGGGCGCTTACTGCCGCGAGGTCATATACCTGTTTTTGGCGCGGGGCCTGTCGCCGGCGGAAAGCGCGCCCGACGACGAGGAATTTCTGGAGGTTGAGCATGTCGCGTTTGCCGACGCGCTGGATATGGCGGCCGACGGCCGCATCACTGACGCCAAGACCGTCGCGGCGCTGTTCATGGCCTCGAGGAGGATGGACGCCGCGCGCGCGTTATAAGCGGGGGAGGATATGCCTGTGCCCAAGACCATACTTATAATCGAGGACGAGCAGACCATAGTGGACATATTAAAATTCCATCTGGAGCGCGAGGGATATGCGTGCGAATACGCGTGCGACGGGCAGGAGGGCCTGCGCATGGCCCTTTCGCTCAATCCCGACCTGATACTGCTCGATATCATGCTGCCCGTTTTGGACGGCTTCGAGGTGTGCCGGAGCCTGCGCGGCCGGGGCGTGCAGACGCCGGTCGTCATGCTGACCGCGCGCGAGGATGAGGCCGACAAGGTTTTTGGCCTTGAGCTGGGCGCCGACGACTATGTGACCAAGCCGTTTTCGCTGGCGGAGCTGTCGGCGCGCATAAAGGCCAATATAAGGCGCACGGCCGAGCCGGCCGACGGCGCGCTTCCGCGCGCCGCGCACGGCGAGCCGTCAAACGAGCTGTGCTACGGCGGGCTTACCCTGCATCTGGGGCGCATGGAGGCTTACAGGGACGGCGGCGCCCTTGAGCTGACCCAGCGTGAATACGACCTGCTGCAATTTTTGGCGCAAAACGCCGATCAGGTGTTTTCCCGCGAGGAGCTGCTGGAGCGCGTCTGGAATTACGAGTATTACGGGGACTTGCGCACGGTTGACGTAACGGTGCGCCGCCTGCGCGGAAAGATAGAGGAGAATCCCGCCGAGCCTCGCTATATCGTAACGCGGCGCGGCGCGGGCTACCTGTTCAAGTCATAAGCGGCGGCGCGCCGCGGAAGGACGCTCAATGTTTCGTACCATACACATCAAGCTTGTGGGTATCTTCATACTGCTGATCGTGTCTCTTATGGTCGTGGTAGGCACGTTTCTCATGCTGCGCGTCTCGCAGTTCTATCTCGATGAATTCGCGCAGGCGATGGCGTCCGCGTTTTCGGAGAATGAGGAGCTGGTCGCCGAGCTGCGCGCGGAGGCGCGCTCCGGGCAGCCGGCGAGCCTGATGGGCGTATTGCGCGTATATTCGGGTATTTTGGGCATAGACCTGTCGCAAAGGCACTACTATATATTAGACGCGACCACGGGCGCCGCGCTCAGCGGCACAGACCAAAACGGGCTTAGGACGCTCGACATCACGCCCAATATAGCCACGGCGCTGAGCGGCTCGCCCGGTTATCAGCGCCAGCTCACGGGCAGCTATATGGACTGCGCGGTGCCCATAACCGGCGGCGGGCATACGTTCATAGTCTACATCCGCGACGATATGACGCGCCAGCAGGCGCTCAATCAGGAGCTTTTTCTGATAATCATCGAGGCGCTGCTGCTGGGGCTTGCCATAGCGGTGCTGCTGGCCTTCACGCTGTCCAAGACCATGACCACGCCCATAGAGCAGCTTACCAAAAGCGCGCTGTCGGTGGCGTCGGGCGACTTCTCAAAGAAGCTGCCCGTATACGCGGGCGACGAGATCGGCGTGCTTACCAAGACCTTCAACGATATGGCCGACGTACTCAACGACACGCTTGACCAGATAGGCAACGAGCGCGACAAGCTCGGAACCCTGTTTCTGCATATGAACGACGGCGTTGCGGCCTTCAGCCGCGACGGCCGCATACTGCATATGAACCCCGCCGCGGAGCGTATGCTCGGAATGTTTTTCTCAGTTAAGCTCACCTTTGACTCGCTGTTTGACGGTATAGTCAAGCTGTCCGAGGTGGCGGCCATGTCGCCGCGCGATACGCTGGGACGCAGCGCGACAGTGGGTGAGCGTATGCTTGAAATGTCGTTTACGACGTTCGGCGCGGCCGGCCTTGAGCCTGCCGGCGGCGTCATGGCGCTGATATACGACGTCACCGAGCGCGCGCGGCTGGATAAGATGCGGCGTGAGTTCGTATCGAGCGTCTCGCATGAGCTGCGCACGCCGCTCACAAACGTAAAGAGCTACGCCGAAACGCTCACAAACCCCGACGGCCTTGAGCCGGGGCTGATTACGCGCTTCTCGCAGGTCATCATGGGCGAGGCCGACCGTATGGCGCGCATAGTGTCCGACCTGCTGACGCTTTCGCGGTTCGATTACGGTAAAATGGACTGGCATCTGACGTCATTCCCGGCCGCCGACCTGCTCACCGGCGCGTTTGAGGCCATGCGCCTCGAGGCTATCCGGCGAAAGCAGACGCTGACGCTCGAGCTGCCGGCGCTGCTGCCGGTGATCCACGCCGACCGCGAGCGTATAGAGCAGGTCTTGATAAACATACTCTCAAACGCGATAAAGTATTCTCATGAAAACGGCACCATCGAGATGACGGCGGGCATAGAAGCGCCCGGCGAGCGCGGCGGCATGTTTTGGGTAACCGTGACCGACGGCGGCATAGGCATCCCGCCCGAGGACATTGAGCGCGTGTTTGAACGGTTTTACCGCGTGGACAAGGCGCGGTCGCGCGCGTCGGGCGGCACCGGGCTGGGGCTGTCCATAGCGCAGGAGATCGTTCAGAACCACGGCGGCGAAATATTGATAGAGAGCGCGCCGGGGCGCGGCACTAAAGTAACCATGCGGCTGCCCGTCCAGTCGTGAAAACGCTTAAAGGCCGTGAAAGGATGTACATATGAACGCGGCATACCGCAGGGAGCGGCTCAAGACAATATTGATAGCGTTCCTGCTGGTCACGCTGGTCGCGCTGACGGCGCTCAATTTCCTGTATGACCGCGAGGATATCGCCGGCTCTCTGGCGCGCCGTATACCGTGGGCGGGCGTCGCGGAGCCGCCGCCGGACGCGGCGCGGGAGATACAGGCCGTGCTGCCGGCCGCGGTCGCCGTAAGGCGCGGCGGCGTGCTGACGGGCGCGGCGTTTGACGCCGCCGTTACCGATACGCTGTACGGCCTTTACAGCACCCTGCTGGGCATGGCGCTGGCGTCGGCGCGCGACGCCCAGCCGCTGCCGGAAAGCGGCTGGACGGCCGCGCTGGACTGCGACGGCGTTTTTATCGCGTTCTATGACCCGATCCCGTCGTGGCTG
>WRLW01000016.1 GCA_009777435.1 Oscillospiraceae bacterium
ATCACCTGATATATATGACGCAGTTCCCGTCGCTGCCCAAAAAGGCGCGCAAGCTGTCAAGGGCGTGGGGCACGCCCGCCGCCCAAGCCGCTTTCGGCGCGGCGGCGAAGTGTTACCTGCGCGGCAAGCGGCTTGCCGAGCTGCGCAGATACCGCCAAAAGGGTCTGGCCGTGGTCAGCGGCGCGGTTAAGCGTTTGTTTTCGTGAGAGGGGATTGGAAGCTTGGATTTAGAAAGGCGGGCGATGGAGCTTCACGAGCGGCTGCGCGGCAAGCTTGAAGTGACCGCGCGCTGCGGCGTCGCGACAAAGGAGGATCTGACGCTGGCCTACACGCCGGGCGTCGCCGAACCTTGCCTCGCCATACGCGGCGATACGGACTTGTCATACACGCTGACGCGGCGCTGGAATTTGGTGGCGGTGGTTACTGACGGCACGGCCGTCCTCGGTCTGGGCGACATCGGGCCGGAGGCCGGTATGCCCGTTATGGAGGGCAAATGCGTGCTGTTCAAGGCATTCGGCGGCGTGGACGCGTTCCCGCTGTGCATAAGGTCGAAGGATATTGACGATATCGTGAACACAGTTGCGCTGATAGCCGGCTCGTTCGGCGGCATAAACCTTGAGGACATCTCGGCGCCGCGCTGCTTTGAAATCGAGCGGCGCTTGAAGGAGCGCTGTGATATACCTGTTTTCCATGACGACCAGCACGGCACCGCCGTGGTGACGCTCGCGGCCATGATAAACGCCCTTAAACTCACGGGGCGCGAAATGGAGAGCGCCGCGGCCGTGATTTTGGGCGCTGGCGCGGCGGGTATAGCCGTGGCGCGCCTGCTGATAAGCGCCGGCATGAAATCTGTGACGCTGTGCGACCGGCAGGGCGCGATATACAAGGGGCGCGGCGGCCTTGACGGCGAGAAGGCGAAGATCGCGGAGATCACCAACGCGGGCATGATAAAAGGCTCCGCCGCCGCCGCGATGCGCGGCGCGGACGTTTTCATAGGCTTGTCCGGCCCCGGATGCGTGACGGCGGAAATGGTCGCGGGCATGGCGCCCAAGCCGGTCGTGCTGGCCATGAGCAACCCCGTCCCTGAAATACACCCGGCCCTCGCGCTTGAGGCCGGCGCGGAGGTGGTCGGCACGGGGCGCTCCGATTATCCCAACCAGATAAATAACGTTCTGGCCTTCCCCGGCATATTCCGGGGAGCGCTCGACGTGCGCGCGCGCGATATAAACGACGAAATGAAGCTGGCGGCCGCGCGCGCCATAGCGGGCCTTGTCTCCGGCGCGGAGCTTGAGCCGCGGTATATCATCCCCGCGCCCTTCGACGCGCGCATAGGCGGCGCGGTATCGGACGCCGTGGCGCGCGCCGCGCGCGACAGCGGCGTCGCGCGGCTGTAGTCAGGAACAGTCAAAAGGCCCGTCGAAAAGACGGGCCTTGTTTTGGCTGAAATATAGGATTATTAGAAATCTTTGGCGATACGCATCGTGCCGAGCATCTTGGCCGCTATGTCGCGGCTGCTGGGCGCGTAGGTTCCGCTCTGTATCCGCCCGCGAAGCTCGGCGACCTTATCCTCGCGCACGTCGGGCGTGGCCGCGAGCTGTCTCATGGCGGCGGAAAATATTTTGCCGTTTGGCGAAACATTAACCTCGTCCATCGCCTGAGCCGCCGTTGAAACGGCGCGCTGGGCGCGCTGAGCGCTCTGATACTTCTTGACCGGATCGACGGCGTGTATCGGATTGAATCTAACGTCCATTTCGATTTCCTCCCATCCTATAGGGCTTAGAACGCCTGCGCGGCGCTTCTAAATGTGTTATCGTTAATCGTCGCCAAAGCTTGAGTGTTTTTTTTGCCGTTGGGAAAAATTATCAAAGCGCCGCGCGGCGTTTTTATTTGCGGCGCAGGCCCTGGGTATGGATCCCGTGCTTTTCCTGGCTGAGCTTATCGATGCTGCGCTGCAGGTCGCGCGCGGTGCCGTCGATCTGCGATTTAAGCTTGTTGCTGCAGTCGAAGCAGTATGTGCCGCCGTTTATCTTCTTGCCGCAGTTGCGGCACTGAAAATGAAGGTCGCCGCCGGCCGAGCCGGACATTAAAAGGCGGCCCTCGCGTATCCAGCGCATAACGGTGTCCTGATCGACGTCGTTTTCCTCGCATATGTCGGCCATAGCGGCGCTGGGATTGTCAAGGATATAGTTGCGCACCTCGACGAATTTCTCGTCGAGAGCCCTCATGCAGTCCGGGCACTGGTATGAGCCGCGGTACTGGAACATTTTGCCGCAGGTGCGGCAGGACTTGATATCCATAACGCAATCACCTCACCGTAACATTATAACATGCCTCTCGGCAAAAGAAAAGAGGAAATTTATTGACGTATGGAGTTTGCGAGACCCGCCATCTGATCCGCGGTGTTCACGCAGCGCGAGGCGAGCTGGAAGGCGCGCTGGGCGCGTATCAGGCGCGAAATCTCCTGCGCGTAATCGACGTTTGAGCCCTCAAGCGCGCGGTTGACCACGCGGGGCGCGAGCGCCGGCTCGGCCGGCCCGGAATTTTCGCTCTCGCGGAAGAAATTGCCGCCCGCAGCCTCGAGGCCGGCGGGGTTGATAAAGGTGAACACGCCCAGCCTGACGCCCGTCCACTCGTATTCACCGTCGTCTCCGAGCGTGAACAGCGAGCCGTCGGGAGCCGTGCTGAGAAGGTCTAAGTCGCCTGCTATGGTTATGCGGTCGCCGTTTTCGTCCAGCACATAATGGCCGTCGGACGTGACCAAAAAGGCCAGGTCGTCCTCCTCGGAAAGCCCGAACGCGCCGCTGCGCGTATACAAAGGCTCGCCGTCGAGATCCTCCGCCCAAAAGAAGCCGTCGCCCTCAATCATGAAGTCAAGCGACCGGTCGGTGGCTATGACCGCGCCCTGATGGAAGATGCGGTTGGACTGCATCGGAACCACGCCCGCGCCGTGCTGGAGGTTCATGTGCCGCCCGTTGTCAACCGGGTTTACCATGCGGCCGTAAAGCGCGTCCTTGAAGTCGGCGCGCGACTGCTTGAAGCCAAAGGTGTCGATGTTGGCCACGTTGTTGGCTATGACGTCGATGCTGAGCTGCTGCGAGCGCAGCCCGTTGGCCCCGGTGAAAAACGATTGAACCATGATACCATCCTCTTCGATGCGTTTAGCCGCCTATGCGGTTAATGTATTTGACCGCCGCCTATGCGGTTAAAATACTTCGGGACGCCGTGAGTTTCGCGTTAAGCGCGAAACTCAGCGTATTTGACCGCCGCTCAGGCGGTCAATATACTTCGGGACGCCGTGAGTTTCGCGCTTCGCGTGAAACTCAATGTATTTGACCGCTTCTCAAGCGGTCAATATACTAAATTCTGGCGATATCGTTGACGGCGCGTCCGAGCGATTCGTCTATCATGCGCAGTATGCGCTGATTTATCTCATAAGCGCGGTAGGTCTGCATCATGTTAACCATTTCGCGCGCGGTATCCACGTTTGAGTTTTCGAGATAGCCCTGCTTTACGATGCTGACGCCCTCGTCGATGTCCTGCGCCTCATAGTTTTCCGGGTCGAAATTGAAGAACATGTTGTCGCCGGCCTTGCGCAGCGACGAGTTGTCGATAAGCTCCTCGCCCTCTTCGTCCTCGCGTATGAAGCGCACGACGCGCAGCCGGTCAATCATATCGCCGTAAGCGTCGTAGACATAGCCGTCCTCGCCGACTATGAAGCCCATGCCGCCCACCTCTATCGGGCCGCCCTCGCCCAGAACATAGCGGCCGTCGCCGGTGACTAACATACCCTCGGCGTCAACGTTGAACGCGCCGTTGCGGGTGTAGCGCTCGACAGGCTCGTCGTCATACTCGCCGGTGTAGTCGATGACAAAAAAGCCGTCGCCCGTCAGCGCGAAGTCGGTGGATACTCCGGTATTCTCAAGAGGCCCCTGCTGCCAGCCCGTGTAGACCTGATCGACGTGTATGCCCGTGTTGTGCGGGCCTACGCTGTCGTACCTGTAAAACGACGGGTCGTTCAAACGGTCGATCATCAGGTCGCGAAAGGAGCGCGTGGCTAACGTGTCGGCCTTGAAGCCGCGCGTCTCCACGTTGGTCAGGTTGTTGGTTATGACGTCCATCTTGCGCGTATAGGTAAGCATCGCGGTGCCCGCGGTGTACATTGAGCGCAACATTCGCATGACCTCCGGCGTTTATGGTTGTTATGACAAGTATCGAAAGAAACACGCGAAAGCTTTAGCGCCCCGCCGCTTTTCGCAGCGCGCTGATTTCGCTCAGTGACGGCGGGTTCAGGTGCAGAGGGAACCTTGTACACGCCACGGCGGCGCAGGCCGAGGCGAAGCTTACGGTCTCGTCGTCGTCATAGCCGTTCAAAAGCGCGTAAACGCAGCCGGCCTTGAAGGTGTCGCCCGCGCCGAGGGTGCTTACCGTATCAACCTTATAGGCGCTGAATTCCTTGGCTTGGCCGTTCCTGCCGTACACGGCGGCGTCGCCGCCGCCCGTGAGGATCACGAGCGCTTCGGTGCTTTCGGCGTATTTTTGAAGCAGCAGGGCCTTCCGGCCGTGATATTCGGGGATGTGATCCCGGATATATTCGCCCGAGACCGCGATTATGGAGGCAAGGCGGCAAATCTCACTGCCGGGCTTCTCGTCTATGGTAACAAACGGGACGCCGTGCTCGCGGCACAGGCGCGCGGCAAGCAGGGACTGCTTGTCGAAAAACGGGTCGATGCCCGCGGCCTTAGCCGCCTTGATGTCGCCGCCGGACGGCGTGTTCCAGCGCGCGCGGCCGTTTTGGTAATAATCATTGAAGTAGGCGCCGAACTGCCCGAAGATGGTGCGCGTGTCCTTGTCGATGATTATATAATCCTCCAACCCCTCATACTCCGGGTCGTAAAGCAGCGGCGACGCGTCAACTCCTATACCGCCGTAAAAACCGCTGATGATATCGGCGGTGTTATAGCCCTGATGGTTGCCGTCCATTTTCACCTTGCAGCCGAGCGCGGCCAGCACGGTCGCGGCCATCCCGGTCTCGCCGCCGGGATAGGAAAATTTTTGCTTGATCTCGTTGTATGAGTCCGGCTCCGGGTAATTGCCGCCGAGCAAAAACGCGTGCGTGCGCACAACCATCCCGTACAGGTAAACGTCGTGAGCCGCCGCGCCGCCGCCGCAGATATCAGTGTTTTTCCGCCCGTCCATAAGCAAACAACCTCCATAAAACGCCGGCCTGCCCCGCGCGCCGGCGTCTCTGATTATATACCGCCGCCCTTAAATGTCAACAAAAAATCCGGGCTTGGGGATAAAGCAATAATTTGACATATCGGCTCCGAAACTGTACAATATAAGCTGTGCTGATTATGAGCGGCATATAGAACAAAGGATGTGGATCGGGTTGCAAAACACGCTGGGGCTGTATATACACGTTCCGTTTTGCCTGCAGAAGTGCGGCTACTGCGACTTCTACTCAATGCCTGGCGACGGCGGGCGCATGGACGCGTACCTTAAAGCCGTTACGGCCCACCTGCGCGAGGCCGGCGAGTTTTGCGGCAAATACACCGTTGACTCGGTATATATCGGCGGCGGTACGCCCACGCTGCTGGGCGCGCGCCGTGTCGCCGCCATACTTAAATCCTGCCGCCGCTATTTCCGTTTCGGCGGCAACGTCGAGGTCACGGTTGAGGCCAATCCGGGCACGGTAGACCAAAAGCTGCTGAAAAAGCTGTTAAAGGCCGGAGTGAACAGGCTGTCTCTCGGCGTCCAGAGCCTCGACGACGACATGCTGCTCGCGCTGAACAGGGCGCACACGGCCGAACAGGCCATGCTCGCTTATGACGACGCGCGCAAGGCCGGCTTTCGCAATATATCGGTCGATTTGCTCTACGGGCTGCCGGAGACGGCCTCGGGCAAGCAAACGCTTCAGCATTGGGAGCGCACGCTGCGAGAGGTCTTGAGCTGGCATCCTGAGCATATCTCGTGCTACGCGCTTAAACTGGAGGAGGGCACGCCCATATACAAAAAGCGCGGCGTGATAGACTTCCCGGACGACAGCGCCCAGGCCGACCAATATCTAATGGCCGACGAAATGCTTACCGCGGCCGGCTTCAGGCATTACGAGATATCAAATTTCGCAAAGCCGTCGCGCGAGTCGCGGCACAATCTGAAATATTGGACGCTGGATCCCTATATGGGCTTCGGGCCGTCGGCGCACTCCGACTTCGACGGGCGGCGCTTCTCGATAGTGGCCGACTTAGACGCCTATATAGACGGCATAAGCTCGCGCGGCGAGATAATGGCCGACAACGAGCATGTGCCCATACTTGAGCGCGCCGGCGAGTATCTGATGCTGAACCTGAGAACCGATTACGGCGTCAGCTCAAACGAATACACCCGGCTGTTCCGCGCGTCGTTCGACACCATCGAGGCGGAGCTTATCCGCTTTGAGCAGCATGGGCTTGCCGACCGTATAGGCGACCGCTGGAGGCTCACCCCGAAAGGCTTTTTGGTATCCAACGCCCTGCTCGGCCGCATACTGCGCGCCCCTGTGGAGAGGCGCCCGAAGCACATAGACTGAGCTTAGGGCGCGACGCCCGGAAAGGATGGGGTGTTCCATGAAATATATTCTGGCTTTGGATCAGGGCACCACGTCGTCGCGCGCCATATTATACGACGAGACCGGGCGTAAGCGCGGGCAGGCCGCCCGCCCCGTCACGCAGATATACCCGCGTCCGGGCTGGGTAGAGCATGACGCGGAGGAGATATTTGAAACGCAGCTTGCCGCTCTGCGTCTCGCGGTGGAGCAAAGCGGCGCGGCGCCGTGTGAAATTGCCGCCGCGGGCGTCGCCAACCAGCGCGAGACCGTCGTGCTGTGGGACAGGCATACCGGCAGGCCCGCCGGCAACGCCGTCGTGTGGCAGTGCCGGCGCACGGCCGATATGTGCCGCGAGTTAGAGGCCGGCGGCCACGCGCGGCTCATACGCCAAAAGACCGGCCTTATCATCGACGCCTATTTCTCCGCCACAAAGCTGCGCTGGCTGCTCGACGGCATACCCGGCGCGCGCGCGGCGGCGGCGCGCGGCGACCTGCTGGCCGGCACGGTCGATACATGGCTGATATGGAAGCTGACGGGCGGCCGCGTCCACGTCACCGACGTCACAAACGCGTCGCGCACCATGCTGTTCAATATCCGCACGCTCTCCTGGGACGACGAGCTGCTGGAGCTGTTCGATATACCCAAAGCCATATTGCCCGAAGTCCGCTCCTGCTCGGAGGTATACGGGCTTACAGACCCGCTTGTCTGCGGGCTTGAGATACCGCTCGCGGCGGCGGCGGGCGACCAGCACGCCGCGCTGTTCGGGCAGGGCTGCCATACCCCGGGAGATACCAAGAACACCTATGGCACAGGCTGTTTTTTGCTCCAAAACACAGGCGGCGCGCCCGTGGAGTCGGGCAACGGCCTGCTGACCACGGTCGCGTGGTCGCTGAACGGCGCCGCGGTGTACGCGCTGGAGGGCAGCGTGTTCATGGGCGGCGCGCTGATACAGTGGCTGAGGGACGAGCTGGGGCTGATCGGCGGCGCGCCGGAATGTGACCGTTTAGCCGCCGAGGTTGCGGACTCAAACGGCGCCTATATAGTGCCCGCGTTTGTGGGGTTAGGCGCTCCGCATTGGGATATGGGCGCGCGCGGCGTGATTGCCGGCCTGACGCGCGGCATCAATAAACGCCATATATGCCGCGCGGCCCTCGACGCCATAGCGTTTCAGGTAAACGACGTTTTAGACGCCATGACGCGCGACAGCGGCATACCCATACCCGTGCTGCGCGTGGACGGAGGCGCGTCGGCAAGCGAGCCGCTGCTGCGCTTCCAGGCCGACCTGTGCGGCGTGCCCGTCGAAAGGCCGGCCGACGCCGAGACCACGGCTATGGGCGCCGCGATGCTGGCCGGGCTCGCGGTCGGGGTATGGCCCGATATCGGGTCGCTCAAGGGCTTGAACCCGCCGGGCGCGCGGTTCGCGCCTGAATGGAGCGCCGGTGACGCTCCCGTTCCCGAGCGCGTGAAAACACGGCTGAGAGAATGGCGCAAAGCGGTCGAACGGTCTAAAAACTGGCTCGGATAGAGAAGATTATTTTCAAAGGAGCGTTTATATGGCCCCACACATAGCGCCGTCCATACTCGCCGCCGATTTCTATGATTTGAGAAAACAGCTTGAGGCGGTCGTTTCCGCGGGTGTGGACGTATTTCACATTGATATAATGGACGGGCAGTTTGTGGACAACATATCGGTCGGTCTGCCGGTCGTGGCCTCGCTGAGGGGCCGGGGCGCGGCGCTCGACGTGCATCTGATGATAAAAGACCCCGGAAGATACGCGCGCCGGTTCATCGAGGCGGGCGCCGGCTGGCTGACCGTGCATGTCGAGGCCGTGCCGCCGCCGGAGCTGCCGGGGCTGATAGAAAACATCAGGAGCTGGGGCGGCGTGCCGGGCTTAGCTCTCAGACCCGACACCGAGGTGGAGGCGGCGGAGCCGTATCTGCCGCTGTGCGGCCAATTGCTGATAATGACAGTGCCGCCGGGCTTCGGGGGGCAGGGTTACAGCCCTGACGGCAACCGGCGCATAGCGCGCGCGCGGGCGCTGATAAACCGCGTCAACCCGTCGTGCCTGCTGGCGGCCGACGGCGGCTTGGACTGCCGCACCGTCGGGCAGGCCGTGGAAGCGGGCTTGGAGCGCGTCGTCGCGGGCAGCGCCGTTTTCGGCTCTGACGGCAAGGGCTGTCCGGGCGGCCCGGGCGAGGCTGTCAGGCGGCTTATGGAATCGATAAACGCCGCGGAGCGCCGCGCGGGCGGATAAGTAATCAAAAAAGGCATCCCGCTTTTTTGCGCGGGATGCCTTTTTTGCCATGCTCACGTTTCCATCTGTTTGCCCAAAAAGCCCGCGACGGTCTGCGCGAGCTTGATTTCGGTGTCTCCCAGCGTGTGGGGCTCGTCGGCGGCGACGAACAAAACGCAGCCCGACACGTCGCCTTCGGCGATTATGGGCGCGGCCAACTCAATGAAATATTTATCGGCGCCGTCCGACACGTTCAGCTTCCGGTCGCCCTGCTTATACACATAGAGCTGGCGGCTCTCCATGATGCGCTCCAGCTCCTCGCCTACGCGCCTGTCCGCCAGCTCACGGCGCGGGGTGCCCGCCGAGGCTATGACTAAATCCCTGTCCGTGACCGCGACCGGATAGCCGCTTGTCTTATGCAGCGTTTCACAAATTTGGGCGGCGAAGGATGACAGCTCCCCCATAGGGGAATACTTCTTGAAAATCACTTCGCCGTCTTTATCCGTATATATCTCCAACGGGTCGCCTTCCCGTATACGCATAGTGCGTCGTATCTCCTTTGGTATAACAACGCGGCCGAGATCGTCTATACGTCTTACAATGCCTGTCGCTTTCAATATAGAACCCTCCCATATCCAAGTACGAGGCGTGCTTATGTCGGCCGTGACGGCGGCCGTTTCGCCGCGGCGAAACCGCGCCTCGTCGCCCTCTTAGTATTCGTCGCTTTTACCAGAATATGCGCCATATTTCCTTGGCGAATGTTGGGTGAAAATATCGCAGATAAAAATATCCGTATTATTCCCCGGCGGCGCGTCAATAATCATTTCAGGCAATATTGAAAGGATTGGATTTTCAGATGAAAAACATACGGGTTTGGGAAATCGCGCTGGCCGCGGGCGTCGTGTGCGCCGTAATATGCGGCGCGTGGGCGAGTTCCGCCCAGTCGTCGCTTTCCGATAAGTTAGTCAGGCTGCATGTGGTGGCCAACTCCGACGCGGAGCACGACCAGGAGCTTAAACGGCGCGTCCGCGACGGCGTGTTAGAGGCCGCCCGCCCGCTGATAGCCGAGGCCGGCGGCGCGGACGCCGCCGCGCTCGCGCTCGAAAACGGGCTTCCGTACTTACAGCGCGCCGCGCGGGAGGAAATAGAGCGCTTGGGCTACGCGTATCCGGTAACGGCCGAGCTTGCTTACGAGGATTTCCCGACGCGCGAATATGACGGGTTCTCCATACCCGCGGGACGGTATAGGGCGCTGCGCGTGACCATAGGGCAGGGCGCGGGCCGCAACTGGTGGTGCGTCGTGTTTCCGCCGCTCTGCGACGCGGCGGCGGCGCCGCCCGCCGCAAGGGCGCGCGCCATAGCGGACGCGGCCGTAAAAGCCGGCCTGTCCGACGCCGACGCCCTGCTGATAGCCGAACAGGACGGGATAAAGCTCAAATTCCGCTGTGTCGAGCTTTGGCAGGAACTCAGGCGGCTGTTCAGGTAGTCATTGTGTTCGCGGGGATGGCTTATTTACTCAAATACACAAAGACACAGGCGCAAGCTATTATGCTTATATACAATACATCGGCAAGGAGCATCAGCTGCAGGATTTCCTTTTTGCCTCTTTCGGTATCATCCATTATATAGCTTATCAGCAGGCCAATACCAACCCCGCAGAACAAAACGGCGAGCACCGTCATGGCCGTCTGGTTTCTCTCGATGAGCGCATCAAGTAATTTGAGCATGATTGTGTAAATCTCCTCTTAATAATTTTTACCTTCATAAATGAGTGCTTTCTCAGGAAAATAGCATAACATATATTAAACAATAGTGCAACAGTTATTAAACTGTTGGGGTATATGAGATAAGCATGTGTATATTAAACTGTTATTGAACTAATCAATAACAGTTTAATGCAGAAAGAGGTATCCGTTATGCCTACAAACAAAACCCCATTCACATTTCATTTAGACGATGTGACATTACTTAAAATCAAGCATATCGCGAAAAATGAAACAAGAAGCACAAGTAACCTGATCGAGCATCTTTGCAGAATTCATGTGATTGAGTACGAGGAAAAGAATGGTGAAATATCTGTAGTAAATGAGGAATAAATCATAACTTGCTCCACAAGCAAATTATAGCATATAACTTGCTCTAAAATCAAGTTATATGCTGTGGAGGCGAGATTATGTCCAAGAATCTCATTGGCAAGCGAGTAAGAGAAGCCCGTTTAAGGGAAAAACCTAAAATAACGCAAAGCGATTTGATTGCACGTTTAGAGGTGCGCGAAATTTACCTTGACAAAACCGCTGTCTCGAAAATTGAAGCGGGAACGCGCCCGGTGTCTGATAAAGAATTGGTCGCTATAGCGGCCGCGCTCCGTGTCACGCCGCAGTGGTTATTGATGATTGATAATTAGCCGCCCCGCCCCGGCGAAATTCGGCACGCCCTGTAGGGGCGCGCAGTGTGCGTCCGCGTTTTATTTTGCCGCAATGTGGCGCGGGACGGGGCGGGGAACGGCACGGGGCGGGGAACGGCGGACGCACACTGTGCGTCCCTACGGCGTTGTGAATAATCAACGGGCCGTAGGGGCGACCATCCCGGTCGGCCGTAAACGCTGCGCCGCTCCTCGTAAAATAATACTTGTGAGGACAGGCCGAAGTGTGTTATAATGGCTAAGAGCGGCTATTTATCCGGCCGAACCGAGAGTAAGGGAGCCTTGGCCTTTGGACACGCCGAAAGAGCGGGTTGCCAAAAATCTAATACTTCTAACGGTGTCCGGCAAGGGCGGCACCGGCAAAACCGCCGCCGGGGCCGGCATCGCGTCGTGCATGGCGGCGCTGGGGCATGAAACCGTTCTGATGGACGCCGATATCGGGCTGCGCAACGCCGATATCGTGCTGGGAGTCACCGATAAGGCCGTGATTGATTTCGGCGACGTGACCGACGGCAGCGCGGCGCTCGACGACGCGCTGATAGCGCATCCCGACGTCGGCGGCCTGTATGTTTTACCGGCGCCCGCGAGGGAGAAAAGCATAGAGCGCGGCGCGCTTGCCGATATGCTGTCGCGGCTTAAACAGCGCTTCCGGTTCGTCTGGATAGACGGGCCGGCGGGCAACGGCGAATGGGTGCGGACTCTGGCGGGTTTAGCCGACATGGTTTTATTCGTGGCCACGCCCGACGTCGCCAGCATACGCGACGCCGCCCGTATGGCCGACATGCTCGACGTGACGGGCGGCAGGCTTATAGTCAACCGCGTGCGCCCGCATATGATAAAACGCAGCGGAGCCATGTTCATAGACGACATTATGGACGAAACCGGGCTCCCGCTGCTCGGCCTGATACCCGAGGACGAGCGCGTCATGGTGGCGGGCAACAAGGGGCGCGCGCTGATACTATACGGTCAGGACGGCGCGGTCACGGCCTATCGCGATATCGCGCTCAGGCTGCTCGGCCGGAGCGTGCCGCTCTGCGGGATGAAGGTCACGGTAAAGGCGAAAAAGGACTTCATGCGCCGCATAAACGGGAACTCCGGCGCGTGATACGCCCTGGTTAAGGAGTGTTAAAGAATGAATATAGCCTTGATCGCGCACGACAAGAAAAAAGAGCTTCTTATAGAGTTCTGCATAGCGTATTGCGGGATACTCTCAAAGCATGAGCTGTGCGCGACAGGCACGACGGGCCGCCTTGTCTCGGAGGCGACGGGGCTGAATATCAAGCGCTTCCTCCCGGGCCAGCATGGCGGCGACCAGCAGATCGGGGCGCGCATCGCCTATAACGAAATAGACCTCGTGCTTTTGTTCCGCGACCCGCTGGCCTCAGGAAACGCCGTTCCCGATATGCCGCTGCTGCGCCTTTGCGATATGCACAGCATACCCATCGCCACAAACGTCGCCACCGCCGAGGTGCTTATCCACGGTCTTGAGCGGGGCGACCTCGAATGGCGCAACATAGTTAATCCGAAAACAGCCGGGCGGGAGAACTAAAGCCGGATTCCTCGAGGTGGATAGAATTGAATGTGTCAATTGGCGACGGAAAAGGCGCGCAGGAAAAGAAAATATCCGAGTCCGGCCTAAAGCTTGGAACGCGCCTTACTCTGGCCGTTCCCGGCAAACCGCCCAACAACGCGGAGGTGTCGCTCTACTCAACGTTTGAGCTTGCTATTGACAGCGACAATTTTTTGATTTCCGCCCCCATGCTCGGCGCGATGATTTACCCGCTTTCCAGAGGCGACGCGGTGGTGGTGCGGTATCTGACCCCGAGCGCCTTTTTTGAGGCGGACGCGGTGGTTACTGACCGCCTGCGCAAGGGCGAGCTTCAATATGTAAAGCTGAACTCGCCGTCCCCCGTGCGCCGCAACCAGCGGCGCAACGACTACCGCGTGGATCTTATATTGGAAACCTTCGTTATGGAGCCGCTTGAAAACAACCCGATGAAGATCATAAAGGGCGCCGAGCGGCACAAGGCGGTAATCCGCAACCTGTCGGGCGGCGGCGCGGCGCTTTACAGCTCGTTTGGAACCGAGCAGGGCAAGTTCCTCCATGTGGTTATGCCCCCCGACGTCATGGGCTCCGAGACAATACTCGTCTCGCAGGTGCATTGGGTGCGAAAGCCCGAAACCGACTCGCCATACGCGCACCATATCGGCGTGAGGTTTATTTTTGAGAGCGCGGGCCATAAGGAGTCTCTTATAAGGTATACATTTGAGCAGCAGCGCAAGCAGCTTAAACGGCGCTGAGCGGAGCGCACGGAAAGGATGGGTCATCTGAATGATAAGGGTGTCGCTGAACGGAGCGAAAGGATTTATCGGCGAACGCGAGCTTTCGGCCATAAAGCCGGAGCTTGAGTCCGCGCACAAAACGCTTGAGTCCGGCGCCGGGCCGGGCGGCGAATTTACAGGCTGGCACAGGCTGCCCGAACGCTATGACGCGGACGAGTTCTCGCGCGTGCAGGAGGCGGCGGCCAAGATACGAGGCGACTCGGACGCGCTGATAGTAATCGGCATAGGCGGCTCATATCTGGGCGCGCGCGCCGCTCTGGAATTTACGCGCTCAGGCTTTTTCAATCAAAAGAAAAAGGACGCGCCCGACGTGTATTTCGCGGGCAACAACATAAGCGCGTCTTATATACGCGACGTGCTTGAGCTGATAGAGGACAAGAATTTCTCGCTCAACGTGATTTCAAAGTCAGGCACCACCACCGAACCGGCCATAGCGTTTCGTATATTCCGCAAGGCGCTGGAGCAGCGTTACGGCCCGGAGGAGGCCGCGCGCCGCGTATACGCCACGACCGAC
>WRLW01000017.1 GCA_009777435.1 Oscillospiraceae bacterium
GCTCATATTTTCAGTATAAGCCGGAAGTTTGAATATTCTTCCACCTAATGAAATAATCTCTTCGTCGATTGGCGAAGATTCCATGCCATCCATGAAAAAATCGAATTGCACCTTGCTACGATCTATATTTCTGTAAATATCCATTACAAAGGTGTCTACACCCCCAAAATTGACTTTTCCGACAACCTGTGCCACCCGTATGGGTTCTTGCATATCCCTCACTGCGCAACCACCATCGTACCGTCGAAATCAAACCTGAACCTGAGTTCCTCCAGACCTTCCAGCCTCATGCTATGCCGCAGCTTCTCTTTATCTTTCGTGTAAAACATCAAGAAGCCGCCGCCGCCCGCGCCTACCAGTTTTCCGCCCACGGCGCCGTTTTTGAGCGCCGATTCATAGCATCTTTCAATCGCCTCGTTAGTCATAGCGCCGGAACGCCGCTTCTTGCTTTCCCAGTGGACATTCATCAGTTCCCCGAATTTCACAAGATTGCCGGCCTCCAGCGCCTCTTTGCTTTCCAGACCAAGCTTCTTTGTAAAGTCAAGCCACTGCGTCATCTTATCGTCGCCGTCTTTACTCTTATCGTCCTGATTTTTAAGTATGGACGCCGCCGACCTGGAATAGCCGGTAAAGAACAGCATCAAACCGTCCTCGAGATTATACATGGTTTCCGACGAAAGCTTTACCGACTCTATCTCAACGCGTTCATTGGGCAGGAATTCAAATGAGGTTATCCCGCCGAACGCCGCGATGTATTGATCCTGCTTCCCGATTGTTCCCTCAAGCTTGTCAATCTCTATTTTACACGCCTGCTCCGCAAGAAACCTTGTGGATACAGGCTGCTTTGTATATGTATAAAGTGCCTTCAGCAAGGCCGTCGTAAAGCTGCCTGAGGAACCAAGCCCTGTGCCGGCGGGTATGTCGGCAAGGCTTGTTATCTCTAAATAACCGTTGCACAGCCCCACTTCCCTGAGACTTTCCCTGATAATATTATGCTCTATATCTTCTATGCTTTTTACTTTTTCAAGAACCGAGTATTTCAGGATATAATCCTCCACAAATGCCTTGTGTACCGTAACATAAACATATTTATCAATAGCGGCGGATACCAAAGCGCCGCTGTGCTTCCGGTAGTATGACGGCAAATCTGTGCCGCCTCCGCCAAGCGTTATTCTGAGAGGGCTTCTGACAATAACCATATTTCCCCTCCCCGCCGTTATAGGACAAAGCCGGCCGAAACGGCATCGCTATAGAACATTTTAACCGTGTCCAAAGACAGCTCGTTGTGATCCCTGCCTATCATCGGCAGCTTTTTAAGGATATCATGCGTTACCGTTATGATATCGGCGCCGCATTCCTGCGCTTGAAAAATGTTCAGCAATTCTCTGGTGCTTGCCCAAAGGCATTTGATATTCGGCGACCTTTTCCCGCACATGGCGGCGGCCTTCCGTACAATCGGGCAAGGGTCAACGCCGGTATCGGCTATCCTGCCGGCAAATACGGATACATATGCCTGCGCGGCCGGGTCAAGCGCACGCAGAACGGCGTCTACCTGCTCCAAAGTCAAAATCGCGGTGACGTTCAGCTTATATCCGTCGCGCGAGAGCTTATTTATCAAAGGCGCCGAGGACTCGCCGCGCGTGTTGGTAACGGGAATCTTTATATACACGTTCTCTCCCCAGCCGCCGATCTTTCGGGCCTGCCGCTCCATTTCGGCAAAATCATCGGAGAGAACCTCAAAGGATACGGGGATATCGGTTATCCGCGACGCCACTTCATTCGCGAACTTTTCATAATCCGCTATACCGGCTTTTTTCATTAAGGTGGGATTTGTGGTTATCCCATCTACCAAGCCCGACCCGTACAGCTCCATGATACCATTGAGGTCGGCCCCGTCTGCGAAAAGCTTGATGTCTATTTTCATTTCAGCATCTCCATTACCGCATTTACCATCAGGTGCCAAATAATGCCTTGCCAGCCCTCGGCGTGAGGGGTTATTCGCATAGGATCGGTCACCGGAATCAACACGCAGGCGTCGGCATACTCTTTCGCGCAGCCGCCGTCGCGGGAAGCTATAGCGATTATTTTCGCTCCGATATTCGCGGCCATTTCAATAGCTTTTACTAAATTTAAAGAAGTGGTATCCGAGCCGCCGCCGACAGATAATATCAGCAGAGCGTCGTCTTTACCAAAACGCGACGTTTCAAGCCACTTGTAAAATACGGTATCCCAGCCCTCGTCGTTAGTTCTGGCGGTCAGCTCGGAAACATTGTCGGTGGGCGCGTATGCCTCGATACCCGCGATTTTACGAAAATCGTTCACCGCGTGCGAGGCGTTGGCCGCGCTTCCTCCTACCCCCAGAATAAAAAGCCTGCCGCCTCCGCGCTTCAGCTCCGATATTATCTCTATTGAACGCGCGATCTGAGCTTTGTCAACCGTATCGGCAATTTCTACGGTTTCTCTAAGGTATTGATCTATGTATTCGTCCATTTGGGCTTCTCCTCTTTGCGGCAAATTATCGACGCGGCGTCAAGTAAATCCTTCGCGTGATGGTCGGGCTTCGATTTGCCGCTTTTATGCGCTGAGTGCGGGTTGCTGATTTTTATTGTTTGAAAGCCCATAGCTTGTCCGCAAAGTATATCGCTGTCCTGATCTCCGACGAAGAAACATTCGGCGGCGTCAAGTGAATACTCAAGCAGCGCCTGTTCCGGGAACAGCGTTCCGGGCTTTCTGCATCCGCATACGACCGCGTATTCAGGAATAACCGCCTGCGGATGATGGTAACAGTAGAAAAACCGTTCGATCAGCTTCCCATGTGTCAGCGACATGTCGTCAAGGAGCCTTTCGATCGCTTTCACGTCATCCCAAGCCATCTTGCCTTTGGCGTAGCTTGGCTGATTGGAAATGACAAAGAGCCGGAACCCGGCGTCCTTCAGCCGCTTCATCGCGGTATGGATATACGGATATATCTCAAATTCCTCCGGGCGGCGCGGCGACTCATATTCCCCGAGATCCGAATAATGCACCAGCGGGTTTATAACGCCGTCCCGGTCGATAAACACGGCCTTGTTCATGGCTAATATTTTCTATGGAGTTCCCAGTTATAGGCGTCCCGCAGCATGGTTTCCACATCGCTGCGCTTCGGTTCCCAGCCGAGAATGTCGCGCGCCTTTTGATTTGACGCTATCAGCTTCGGAGAGTCGCCCAATCTCCTGTCCCCGATAACGTATGGGATTTTCTTGCCGACGACGGCCTCGGCCGCTTTGATCATTTCAAGCACCGTGAATCCGCTGTGGCTCCCTAAGTTAAAGCATCCCGACTCGCCGCCGTTGACTAAATAAAGCATAGCCAGATAATGCGCCTCCGCAAGATCGACTACATGAATGTAGTCTCTGAGACAAGTCCCGTCAGGCGTTTGATAGTCATTGCCGAATACTGTAAACGCTTTACCGCTTATTGCCGCCCTGAGTATAACCGGTACAATATGGTTGCCCGTGGTATCGGTTTCACCTAAAACACTGTCTTGAGAAGCGCCGGCAACGGTAAAATAACGGAATGCGCAATAATTCAGCCCGTATCCGGTATTGTAGTCAGCCAGCATCATTTCGCCGATTCGTTTTGTTGTGCCTTATGGATTTATCGGAATCTGAGGATGGCTTTCAAGGACGGGTACTATTTGGGTTTCGCCATAAGTCGCCGCCGATGAAGAAAACACCACATTCTTTATATCATACTCAAGCGCAGTATCAAGAAGCGTTTTCATTTTCAGCACATTATTATCATAATACAACGCGGGCTTACTTATAGACTCTGGGATATTCGCAAACGCCGCGAAATGAATAATCACATCGAATTTTTCGGTTTTGAACAGCTCGTCGAGCAGCTTTTTGTCCCCGATATCGCCTTGAACAAGCCTGCCGGCAACGACTGATTTCGCGTTGCCGCAGCTAAGGTCGTCCAATATGACCGTTTCAACGCCCCGCTCCGCGAAATACCGGTTGCAGTGACTGCCGATATACCCCGCGCCGCCTGTTATCAATGCTTTCATATTATCTTACTGTCCCTTATCTTTGTTATGTCAGCCATTCATCCCTGGCCTTTTGCAGATTTTCCGGCGTCCCTATATCTAAATGGTACTCCTCGACTATCCGGCCGTACATTTGGCCCGCGAGGCCCTGAAGCACGTCCGCCGCGAAATCAATAAACTCCTGCCGCGGGAAATGAGAAAACACAGCTTGATTTGCTATGTATACGCCGGCATTTGCCAAATCGCTTTTGGGCCGTACGGGCTTTTCCACAAATTCGACTATTAGCCCATTTTCATCAAGGCTCACTATGCCCGCCTGTTCCGGCGTGTTTGAGGGCGACAAGGCCATGGTCAGCACACCGTTATGCCCTCGGTGAAAGTCACGCAGAGCCGTCAAATTTATCCGCGTCAGATTATCCGCGTAACAAATCAGAAACTCTCTCTCCTCCGCGACAAAATCCCGGTTTGTCAATACAGTCCCGCAGCTGCCCATCAGCCTTTGCTCATATGTCTCATAAAGCTTTGGCTGTCCCCGGTTCGCGTTATGACCATCAATAAAATCCCGAACCTGTTCCCGGTGATGATGGGTGTTTATCAACACGTCCGTCACGCCATGCAAGCGGAACAGCTCCAGCCACCATTCTATAAGCGGCTTGCCCGCCACAGGGATCAGGCACTTGGGCGTGGCGTCGGTCAGAGGCCGAAGGCGGCTGCCTATACCCGCCGCGAGTAAAAAAGCTTTCATACTCCTCCACATTAGCCCGGCTCGGGGACGATCCAGACCTCGTTGTTAAGAATCCACTGCGCGTTCTGAATAAGACGCTGCGCGGTGTCCTTGCCGAGCTTCTTCTCGATGAAGGCCATAGCCTGTCCTAATAGCGGCGGCCGTGAGTCCATCGAATGGGTGTCGGTGGCTATCACATGCACTAAGTTGGTGGCAATCATCCTGAGTATCGCCTTGGAGGTCTGCCTGCCTCTCAACAGGCTGTCCGCGTTAACCTGTATGTAAGCGCCGCCGCGAATAAGAGCCGCGAGCTGTCCCGGGTCTCGCATGAAATACTGATGCCGCTCCGCGTGCGCTACTATGGGCGTGTAGCCGAGCAGCGTAAGCTCATAGAATACCTCACGCGTAACGGACGGGTAATGATCCATAGGCATCTCTATCAGGATATTCTTAGTGCCCTCTATACACAGCGGGTCTATGTTCATCTTGAGCAGCTCGGGCGAAAAGGCCGTCTCGGAGCCTGTCAGCAGCTTTACCGGCCTGTCGGACGCGTTGCTCCTCAGCAGCTCAAGAGCGCCGTTCCGATTCTGCAGGAACATCTCTATGTTCGCCATGTGCGTCCTGAAATGCGGCGTGAGTACAACGGTATCCACGCCGTCGTCCTGCTCGGCGCGTAATAACGCCAGCGCCTCGTCGATGCCCTCCGCCCCGTCGTCTATACCCGGCAGTATATGGCTGTGCAGATCAATCATTATGAATACCCCCGTAGTTACTACCCCTTGCCCCCGTAATTATAATAATAGCTGTAATAGTAGCCGCTCTCGCTGTCTATGTGACGCATATCGAAGTCGTTGAGCGCGACGCCCAGGATATTAGCGTTAACGGCGTCCAGATTCTTCTTAGCCTGACGCGCCTGCTCAAACGTAACCATCTTCTGACGCACCACCATCAGCACTCCGTCCGCGAACTGGCTCAACACCGCGGCGTCAGTTACCACCGACACAGGAGCGGTATCCATGATGATGTAGTCATACAGCCTGTCTAAGCCCTCTATAAAGCCGCCCATCACGGGGCTGCCCAGCACCTCGACCGGATTCGGAGGTATCACGCCGGAGGTCAGCACATAAAAACCTTTTTGAACGAAATGTATATTGCTCTTATCCAACTCTCCCAGATTGTTGAGCACGTTGGTAAGGCCGCTGCGGCTGCCGGCAGGGATATTCAGGTAACGGTGCAGCGACGGCTTACGAAGGTCGCAGTCGATCAGCAGCACGAAGCTGCCGGCCGACGCGAGTGATAACGCCAGATTTATGGCTACGCACGACTTACCCTCGTCGGGTATGGAGCTTGTAACCACTATCTTCTTACACTCTTTCTGCATGGATATGAACTTCAGGTTGGTACGCAGCGAGTTAAACGCTTCCTGATACTTAAACGGCGCGTCCTCAAGGCGTATTACAAGGTCTTTCTTTCTCCTGTGCTTTATTCTGCCGTTCAATAAACGAGCCTGCCTTTCGTACTACTATCAGCGCTCACTTCACGGAGGGTATAACACCCAGCACGGGAAGCCCTAAATGCTTGCTTACGTCCTCGTCGGACAGGAACGTGTTGGTCAGCGCCTTCTTGATGAACACATAAGCCAGCGCGATGAATATGCCCGCCGCCGCGCCTATGACCGTATTCATGCCCACACGCGGCGATACGGGCGTGTAGTTAACCTTAGGCGGCGATACGGTCTCCACCGAGCCGGCCTTTACGGTCGTTATCAGCAGCTCGGGAGCGCGCGCCATGATGGCGTCAAGCACCGCCTTAGCCGTCGCCGGATCCTCGTCGCGCATGGTCATGCGCATTACCTGCGTCTGGTTAACCGCGTCGGCCGATATTCGTTTCGCCAGCGACTCTATGGTATCGTTAAGGCCGAGTATATAGATTATCTCTTCCATCAGCGTGTCGTTGGTCAGTACCACCGCGTAGGTGTTCACAAGCTGCTTGGCTGAGTTTATCTGGTCGTTGGTTATCACGGCCGCCTGCTCGTCGCGCGTGTTTACAACAAGAGTTACCGAAGCCTCGTACTGTGGCGTCATCAGGTACTGCGACACTATAAACGCCGTTATGCCGCCCAGCAGCGTACACGCGACGATAAGGATGAGGTTCTTGCGCACAAGAGTGATTATTGTGCGTATGTCTATGGTTATATACTCCTGTTCCAAGCACTCAACCCTCTCTCTTTACGCTCACGCGGCGTCTGCTCTTATTGCGCATCCTCGAAGCCTTTACCGCGGCGCATATCACCAGCATGAACGACGCCGGCAGCAGCGCGTAGATGAAACCGTTAAAAAAGCCGTCCAAAACGCTTGTGAATAATCTGTTAAACGAGCGCGGCGTTATATTCAGACGCTCCGTTACGCCGCTCACCTTTACTATCCAGGGAATCAAGGCGCAGATAATGGTATTCGCGCCGAACACATAAACGCCGTATTCAGACAATCTTGACAGCCGGTTGTTCAGCAGCATAAGCGTTACCGCTATCACGGCGGACGCCGCTATCAGGAAGGTCAGCGCCATACCGAGGTAACGTTTGAAGCTCAGCACGATCCGCGCAAGCATACGGTACAGCTCCGAATCCGTGTGAGCCTTAAACTCTCCCGCGCACAAGCGCGCCAAGTCCTCAAGGCCCTCGTCAAGCTCCGGCGCGGGCTCTATGCCCATACTATCCGCGTATTCCCTAAGCAGCGCCAACAGCTCGTTGGTATATCTCGCGTAATCGAAAGCCGAGCCTGTATGGAACGCCGATCTGAGCGACGACTTAGCCGCGCTGATTATCTGCTCCGGCGTGACGCCCTTCTCCATTACCTCGCTTGGGATACCCGACGCCGCGCCATGCGACACGTACGTCTCCCGAAGCTCGTTCAGGGCCAAGGGTGTGAAGCCGCTTTTATCTATCTGCTCCACGTGGTACTTGTCCGAGAACAAAGTGTTCAGGAGCACCGCCGTTATGATAAGAAGCACTATGCAGAAGGTCAGCATGAACGACAGCACTATCGACAGCGCGTACTTGGTCTTGCCCATATCACGAGTTCCTGTCCACAGGGATGCCGCTCAGCGGTGTACCGTATACGAAGCAGCGCTGCTTCGCGGCTCCTATGTAATCAAAAGGGTAGCATGTGTAGATGATGATATTCTCTTCCTCGCGCGTAAAGTCGTAGGCCGTCGTGTCCTTCATATGCTTGACCTCTATGGCCGTTATCTCGTATGTGTACACGCCGTAGTGTGTTTCTACCGTGATGACGGCGCCTATCTCCGCGCTCCCAAGGCCGCCCAGTATCTCGTTGCGGTGGCCTGCAAGCATTACCGTGCGTCCGAAGCCGGGCAGCCAGCCGCCGGCGTATGTCCCCACGCCTTTATTAAGCTCTCGCGCGGAATCGTCGTAGTATACGGGCGCGTCTATATCCGTGCCCGTGATGGTAAGGCGCCCGTAAAGGTCGCCGTAATCAGGCATCTCTATAGAGCTTCTTGGGATCATGGGCGCGGCGCTATCCTCTCCGGGGCTGAGAACCTCTTCATCCGCGCCTGTTACCGGCGGCGCGGGTGATGTGAACAGGTCGCGGGACACCGGCTCCGAGCTTTGAACGCCGTCGCCTATAAGAAGCGCGGCGGCGCCCATATACGGCCCCAGAAGCGGCGCGAACGCTGCATACAGCAACACAAACGTCAGCAGCACGAACACCACGGGAAACGCGAGCAACGTTACCAAGCCGCCCGCGCTGCCGCGCGTCGTACGGCGCTCTTTGCTCATAGTGACTATGCCGCGCTCAGTTGTTTCTTCTTACCCTTCAGCACAAACAGCAGCACAACGGCAAACAGGACGCCTATCGCGATGAACCCGATCATATCAGCTCCGAAGCCCGTCTGCTTAATCGGGTCGCTATATGATATAACCGTCTTGCCGTTCGGATCCGTTATGGTTATCTGCGCGCTCGCCGCGTTCACGCTTACCTTCAGGCCCGCCGTATTCGCCGCGTTTGTTATATTGGACACGATGGCCTGTCTCTGCGTTGCGCTCAGGTCGGATATCTTGGTTATGCCGCCTGCCGCGGTCGTCGCCGCGTTGATCTCGCCTACGATAGACGCCGCGTTGCTTTCGCTGTTTACCAGCTCCGCGTTAGCTCCCTCAGCCAGCCACGCTTTAGCGTCCTCTACATACTTCGCCGCTTCAGGGTACTGCGCGGCCAATGATTCGAGCGACGCCATTACGTCGTCCACGCCTGCCGCTAACGCCGTTACTGATACCGCCGTTATCAGCGCGAGTACGATGCCCAGTGTTACGATCTTTTTCACAATTGATTACCTCCGTGGTTCTGATTTATGCAAACAGGCGTTATTTCGCCCGCTTAGCAACTTGGGTTAGTATTCGTATTACCATACATGCCGTACAGCATATGAACAGGCCTGCCAGCGCCGAACACGAGTTCAGCATGAAGTCGTTTACATGAAAGTGTCTGCCCGGCACATACTGCTTCAGGTATTCGTCCGTCAACCCTATCATTACGCAGCTCACGCCGGTTACTGCCATTAAGCCTACGCGGCTGCCATGCGTTTTCCCTATCTGCGCCCACAGGCCCGACACTGTGCCTAAGAATCCGTAAAGCACCACATGCGCCGCTTCCCGCAGCTTTATATTCAACGCCGCGAACTCTGCCGCGCTCAGCTCTCGGCGGTACACCACGCTCGATACCAGCTGCGTCAGCTTCTCGCTGTCCCGGTATGTCTGCTCTCCGTCACGCGTCGAGTAGTACACGATCAACGTTAGGCACATAAGCGTTAACAGGCTGTTCGTTACGCGGAGAAGCTTGGCCTTCGGCATATCAGCTAATACGCCCCATCCCCGCTTATGACGGCCGGGACGGTCTTTAGAAGAATCTTTATGTCCGTTAGCGGACTGAGTTCTTCTATGTATCTCATGTCAAGCTCCATTTTTTCATGGAATAAAGTTATGTTACTTCGTCCCTCGACCTGCCAGTAGCAGGTTAGGCCCGGAGCAATCAGCTCCCGTCTTGCCTTTATTTCACGCGGACACCCCGCAACCTCATAAAACGCAAATGGCCGGGGCCCGACTAAACTCATTTGGCCAATTAAAACATTGATTAACTGCGGAAGTTCATCTATGCTATATTTTCTTATAACTTTCCCTACCCGAGTAACGCGTGGGTCATTTGTTATCTTAAAAAACGGCTCCTCCAGTTCATTATGTTCTTTTAGATTATTTCGCAACAAATGCGCGTTGTCTACCATGCTTCTGAATTTGTACATCAAGAACAGCTTACCGTCTTTCCCAATCTCTTCCTGATGGAAGAACACCGGGCCCGGGCTGTCTAATTTTATTGCTATCGCCACAATAAGGAACAGCGGCGCGCATATAATCAGCGCCAGCACGGAAACAACGATGTCAAACAGGCGTTTGAAGGGCAGATACAGCTTCTGCGCCGCGGAAAGCCCTCGCCATTCACTTATGTAGGAGACATTTTGCTGTTCTGCCAAGTCGCCTTCAAGGACGACTTGCCGCATCTGATCCATTCCCAATCACCCCGAAAAAATACTTGATGCCTGAAAGGGTCTGTGTTACCCGCATTTTCCGTTTTTTTCCTATGTTCGCCGCGCCGTAACGACCCAAAGTGTTTGCCGGCCTAATCAATCTAATATTTTTCAAGGCTCTCCTGTTCATACATATCTTAGAGTATATTACATCAGTTACGCCTTATTGTCAAGTTATTTTCTTTGAATCTTTACCTCATTGCAACTGGTAATTTTACCGCCCTTTGCAGTTCAAGGCGGCAGGCTCTCCCGTCATATCCGCAAAAGAGCGGCGTGATCCTCGCCCGGCCGGTCAATAAACATCTCGGGACTGACGTTGAGCGCGTGGCATATCGCCCTCAGATCCTCCGCGTACATTGTCTGCTTTCCGCTTAGGATCTCATTAAACGCGTCAACCGGAATCTCCGCTTTTTGAGCGACGGCGGCTTGTTTTAAGTCGTTTTCATCTATGTAAGCCCGCACTTTTTCATATATTCTCATGCTTTTCCCTCCATTCAAAATTTCTGGAACGCCGCTATTATAGCACTGTTAAATTGGATTGTCAATATATCATTTCAGAATATCTTGATTCTCCTTGGCATTTCATTGACATTTGAAAATCGCATTATATAATCAGGTAGGGGGATTATATAATCAGGTGTAGAGGTGATTTGGATGGGTTACGAGATAGGGCCCCGGCTGCGAAAGTATCGCGAAGCCCAAAAGCTGAACCAAAAGGAATTCGCCAAACGGATAGGCGTCAGCAACAGCAGGGTATCCAATTGGGAACAGGGGCATAATCGCCCGGATGTGGACATCCTCGCGGACATATGCGCGGTTCTCAACGTATCTCCGAGCGAACTGCTTGACATACGCCTTTCGCCGGACGATTTGAACGATCAGGAGCGGAGTGTCATCGCGCAGTACAGAAAGAAACCCGACCTTCGCAAGGCCGTGAATATCCTGCTTGGGGTGGAGGATGGCGGCTGACCGCGGCGGCCATCACAACCGTCATGTTTTTTGGAGCGCGGGCCGTGTAGATGCCGGCTTTCCGCGCGTTCCCGCTATGGGTCTATAATACCATCCTCCGGGGCCATGGCGGCGCCCATATTATTCGCGTCTTTAATGCCGGCGTCTACCATCACTCCGGTCGTAACGTGCGTTATATAAGGCCCGGGGCTGTCTTGCGCGAGTATGACCGCGCCGGCGCCTGTGACAGTCCACTGCGCGGTAGGCGCGCGCTGTCCCCCGTATTCTAACGGCAGGCGGTATTGGCGCTCCGCAGAGCAGAAATGCGACGACGTAATGGCCGCGGCGCGCGCCGCGAAGCCGCCGTCAATCATCATGGCCGCCAGCGAAAGGCTTTCGGCCATGGTCGAACACGCGCCGTAAAGCCCGTAAAACGGGCGGGCGAACTCCACAAGGCCGAACGTGGTTCCTATACATTGATTGAGCAGGTCGCCGGCAAATATGAATTCTATTTCGTTAGGGCTAACGTTTGACTTGGCGGCGGCGCGCTGAAGCGCTTCCTTCTGCATGAGCGATTCGGCCTTTTCCCAGCTACTCCCGCCAAGCGAGGTGTCGTCATAAATGAAGTCACAGCTCGCGCCAAGCGGCCCGGCGCCCTCCTTGCGGCCGGCCACGCACGCCGCGCCCAGTATGCCGGGTGTGCCGTCAAGTCTTACGGTCTGCGCCCCCACGCGTTTTGTTATGGTGTCCGCCCCCCAGCTTTATTTTTTCTATTTTTTCATTTTGGCCGATAATTATTCCCGGCGTACGGGCGCATAATATCAGCATCACAAAATCCGGAATCGGGGGCGTTTTTTTCTTATGATGATAATCCTCGCGCGCACCGTTATAATGTTTTTGTTGGTTGTGGCCGCGATGCGCCTTATGGGCAAGCGCCAATTGGGGCAGCTTGAGCCGAGCGAGCTGGTGGCCGCCCTTATCATGTCCGAGCTGGCCGCCATGCCCATAGTGGATATCGGTCTGCCTATTTTACACGCCGTGGCGGCGGTAGTGACCATATTCGCCCTGCAAATGCTTATGAGCGAAGTAATGCTGAAAAACATCAAGGCGCGTCAGGTCTTGTGCGGCAAGGCCAGCCTTTTGATCAACGACGGTAAAATAATGCAGCCTGAGCTGAAACGCAGCCGCATGACTGTGGACGAGCTTATTGAGGAGCTGCGCCTCAAGGACATCACCGACCCCGGCAAGGTGCAATACGCCATGCTGGAGGCAAACGGCTCGCTGTCGGCCATTTTGCGCCCCGAGTATCAGCCCGTAACGGCCGCGCAGATGAACGCCGCCACAGAGCCGTCAAGTATGCCCACCATCATCATCAGCGACGGTAAATGGCTGCGCGGCAATCTTGAAAAGTGCGGCCTGTCGGACGATTATATCGATGGGGAGCTGCGCGCGCGCAACGTTACGCATGTGTCCCAGGTGTTCCTGCTGATGATAGACAGGCAGCACAAATTTTATTTGTACCTGAAAGACGAAAATGACGGGAGTGACTTAAAATGAGGGTAATCGGTATGACGCTCGGCCTGATGGCCTTGATTCTGGCGTTTGGCTTCACGATGGAGCGTGTAATGGACTATAAGCTTAGCGGCGTGGAGGCCGAGGTGCGAGCCGCGGAGCGGCATATAAAAAACGGCGGCTGGGAAGCCGCCGCCGTTTCCGCGAAACGTGCCGAACAAAAATGGGAGCGCGCGCAGAAGATAGGGAGCGTGCTGTTCCACAACCAATCGTTAGACAACATGTCGCACTCACTGCGTCTGCTGGGCGCCGAGCTGGAAAGCCGCGACACACGCGACAGCCTGCGCGCCGCCCGCTACGCCTCCGGGCTGATTGGACTCATGCGCGGCAGCGACAACCTGTCCCTCGGGAACCTGATGTGAGGGCGTTATTATTTGGTATGCTCATGCGTGAAGATATGCTGCGCGCAATAGCACTCGTAGCGCGCGCACATTGAGCAGTAGCGGAATTCGGTGTTGGGCGAATCGGCGTCGGTGACGCCGCAGATCCTGCACTTATGCGTATGGCCGGTGTGCGCCGTGCTTTGCTTGGCGCGGCGCACCTCCTGCCTGAATTTAACGACGTTGCCGTGATGTCTTGTGTCGCGGCGTATAAGGCTGATGAAATGGGCGTGGAAGTATAGGAGGTAGTTGGCCAGCGCTATCAGCGGCGAGAGATAAAACAGCGTGAACCGGCCCGATATCAGGGCTTCGAGTATGGGCCAGCCGATGAACAGCACGGCCGAGGCTATGGCCATCCACTTGATTTTGACAGGTATGATAAAGAACAGCAGGACGCGCATTTCGGGGAACAGCGTCGCCATCGCGAAGAACATCGACAGGTTCAGGAAGGTGGCGTCGGCCAGCGAGCCTGTCAGCATGGCGTACAGCGCCGTGCCTATCATACCTGTTAAATAGAAGATGGTGAATTTAAGGCGTCCCCACTCGCGCTCCAGCGTCGAGCCTATATAGTAGTAAAAATACAGCACGATGACCGTGAGCAGCAGGATGGCGGTCGGCGGCGGGATGAAAATGAACGTAATCAGCCGCCACAGCTCGCCGTTCATTATGGCCTGCCTGTCAAAGGCAAGATAATAAGGAAGCTCCGGCATGAACCCGGACAGCAGTAGCACCATACCCGTACATGCCACTATGAAAAGCATCAGGTTCTTCAAGCCCCAATGCTCGTGCTTA